>JANOOQ010000219.1:0-3266 GCA_031421515.1 Leifsonia sp. | reverse complement strand
GATGCGGCGCAGAGCCTCACCGAGATTGGTCGCGCCGCACACGAACGGCACCGAGAAGTTCCACTTGTCGATGTGGTTGACGTAGTCGGCGGGCGAAAGCACTTCTGACTCGTCGATGTAGTCGACCTTGAGCGCCTCGAGCACTTGAGCCTCGACGAAGTGGCCGATGCGCGCCTTCGCCATGACGGGGATCGAGACGGCCGCGATGATTCCGTCGATGAGGTCGGGATCGCTCATGCGAGCGACTCCTCCTTGCGAGCGGATGTCCGCCGGTACTCGCTCGAGAGCCATGACGGCCACGGCGCCAGCATCCTCCGCAATCTTCGCCTGCTCGGCGTTGACGACATCCATGATGACGCCGCCCTTGAGCATTTCTGCGAGGCCACGCTTGACGCGGCTCGTACCCAACTCAGACTCTGACGTGTTCTTCGCGCTCATGATTCCCAATCTTACTTCGGCCACGCGTTTGCGATTTCCTCGCGCACGTCTCCAAGCAGCCGCGGTAGTGCTTTCGTTCCCGCAATGATCGGGAAGAAGTTCGAGTCGAGTGCCCAGCGCGGCACGATGTGCTGATGCAGATGCTCGGCAATGCCCGCCCCCGCGATTCGACCCTGATTCATGCCGATGTTGAATCCGTGCGCTCTCGCGGTCTCGGTCAACACCCGCATCGCCGTCTGAGTCAGGCTAGCGATCTCGGCGACTTCGGCTTCGGTCGCGTCGTCATACATCGCAACGTGGCGGTAGGGGCACACGAGCAAGTGGCCGCTGTTGTAGGGAAACAGGTTGAGCAACACATACGCGTGTGTGCCGCGAGCCACGATGAGCGCCTTCTCGTCGTCCATGCCGGGCGCGAGGCAAAACGGACACTCGTCGTCCCCGGGCATTTGCCCATCGAGCACGTACGCGAGACGATGCGGAGTCCACAACCGCTGAAACGCATCAGGCACGGCCGCGAATCCGGTCGAAAGTTCGGCCTCGGGATGCTCGGAGCCGTCGTAGTCTCGCACGGCTAGACCTGGGCTCGAGTAGCGATTGCGTCCGTGATGCGCGCGATTGCATCCGCTATCGGCACACCGTTTTCTTGCGTGCCGTCACGGAACCTAAAGCTCACCGACCCGTTCGCGCTGTCTTCTTCACCCGCGATGAGCTGGAACGGGACTTTCGACTTCGCGTGCGTGCGAATCTTCTTTTGCATGCGCTCGCTCGATGCGTCGAGTTCTGCGCGCACTCCGGCCGCCTTCAATTGCTGGATGACGCCGCCGAGGTATTCCTCGTACGCCTCCGCCACGGGGATGCCGACCACTTGCACGGGCGAGAGCCACACCGGGAACGCTCCCGCGTAGTGTTCCGTGAGCACGCCAAAGAACCGCTCAATCGAGCCAAACAGGGCCCTGTGGATCATTACCGGCCGCTGGCGCGAGCCATCCGCCGCGGTGTACTCGAGGTCGAAGCGTTCCGGCAGGTTGAAGTCGAGTTGCACGGTCGACATTTGCCACGTGCGCCCGATCGCATCACGCGCTTGCACCGAGATCTTGGGGCCGTAGAACGCGGCTCCCCCGGGGTCGGGCACGAGCTCGAGCCCCGACTCGGCGGCGACCTCAGCGAGTGTCGCGGTTGCCTCATCCCACACGTCGTCATCGCCGACGTACTTCTCGGGGTCTTTCGTCGAGAGTTCGAGGTAGAAGTCGGTGAGCCCGTAATCCCGCAGAAGCGAGAGCACGAAGTTCAAGGTGTTCGTGAGTTCGTCTTTCATCGACTCGCGCGTCGTGAAGATGTGCGCGTCATCCATCGTGAGTCCACGAACGCGCGTGAGACCGTGGATCACGCCCGACTTCTCGTTGCGGTAGACGGTGCCGAACTCGAAGAACCGAAGGGGCAGGTCGCGGTACGACCGCGCGTTCGAGCGGTACACGAGAATGTGGAACGGGCAGTTCATGGGCTTGAGGTAGTAGTCAGCGCCCTGACGCGTGATCTCTCCCTCTTCGTTGCGCGCTTCGTCGAGGTGCATGGGCGGGAACATCCCGTCGGCATACCAGCCCAAGTGGCCGGATGTCTCGAACAGATGCGCCTTCGTGATGTGAGGGGTATAGACGAAGTCGTAGCCCTCCTCTTCGTGACGCTTGCGGGAGTAGTCCTCCATCGCACGGCGGATGATGCCGCCCTTGGGGTGGAAGACCGCGAGCCCCGAACCGATCTCGTCGGGGAACGAGAACAGGTCGAGCTCGGCGCCGAGCTTGCGGTGGTCGCGGCGAGCGGCCTCCTCTTGGCGAGTCTGGTATTCGCGAAGTTCGTCTTTCGTGGGCCATGCCGTGCCATACACGCGTTGCAGTTGCTTGTTCTTCTCTGAGCCGCGCCAATACGCGGCAGCGTTGCGAATGAGCGCCCAGCCGTTGCCGATCATGCGCGTGTTGGGAAGGTGCGGGCCGCGGCACAGATCCTTCCAATAGACCTCGCCGGTTTTGCCGTCGACGTTGTCGTAAATCGTCAGCTCGGCGCCGCCCACTTCGACGGATTCGCCGTCATTATAGGTTGAGCCGGTCGAAACCTCGTCGGTTGAGCCTGCCTCGCCGGTTGAGCCGCCCTCGTCGGTTGAGCCCGTCGAAACCCCGCCCTTGAGCCCGATGAGCTCGAGCTTGTACGGCTCGTGGGCGAGCTCCGCGCGCGCTTCGGCCTCCGTAACCACCCGCCGCTGAAAGCGCTGCCCTTGACGGATGATTCGATCCATCGCCTTCTCGAGGGCTTTCAGCCCCTCGGGCGTGAACGGCTCCACAACGTCGAAGTCGTAGTAGAAGCCGTCCGTCACGGGCGGACCAATGCCGAGCTTGGCCTCCGGATTGATCGATTGAACGGCTTGCGCGAGCACGTGTGCTGCGGAGTGGCGCAAGATGTTGAGGCCGTCGGGAGAGTCGATCGTGACTGGCTCGACCGTGTCTGTCTTAGCCGTCGTCGCTGCGAGGTCTTTCTGCTCGCCGTTGACGCGCATGGCGACAACGTTGCGGTCGGTAAACAGGTCAAATCCGGTCTGGCTCACTCGATTACTTTAGCCGTGGCACGGGGCGGCAGACGCCCGGCTTCTCCCACGCAACGCACCGAGTCGCCGGTGTGCATTCCGTCCTCTGACGCTCTCGTGACCGATGGTGGGGGCGTTTTGGTCGATCAAACGTTTGGTGTATCTAAGGGCTCGGTTCGTCGCTCTCGACGGGTTCACTTGCGTCGGGTTCATCCTCGTCAGATTCTCTGCCCGCGTGCTCAGTCGAGGAAAAGCC
>JANOOQ010000218.1:0-1954 GCA_031421515.1 Leifsonia sp. | reverse complement strand
GCGCCGCGACGCCCGCGAGAAACAACTCGGGGTCGACGGCGGGAACGGGCGAGACGTATACCGACACTTCATTGGCTAGCGATCGACTGAACTTTTCGCGGGTTGCCGCCGTGAATCCCTTTGCCGAGCTCAGGAATTGAGCCACCCGGCGCGCGAGCGCGTCTGGCATTTTCGCGACGTCGGCAGTGAGCGCCCACTCGTGCAGTTGGATCGGCACGCCGTATACGGGCGAAACCTCGCGCGAAACGCGCTCGTTTTGGCAATACGTGCCAGCCACGAGGTCGCCGATCCGCTTGGCGCGCGAGTTGAGCAAGGCCACGATCGCGGCCATACCGCCAGCCGTCAGGTAGATCTCGAAGACGCCCGTGAGCGCTCGGATGAACGCGTGCCGAAATCCGATCGAGCCTCCGTCTTCGCGCACAATGCGTCCGCCGATCGCGAGCTTGCCGAGAGACTTGCCTTGCGTGAGAGTCTCGACGGCCGTGGGAATCACAACGAGACACACAACGAGAGCCGTGACGGCGATCGCCGCGAGAACGGCTTCATCGAGCAAGAGGCCGTCGGCAATCATGATCACGATGACAATGAGCAGGATGTACGAACCGAGGTACACGACGTAGTCGATGATCGCGCCAGCAGCACGCAGCACGAAACTTGCGGCTCGCAAATCGAGCGCAACCGCCTCGCCCGTGATGAGCTCGTGCACGACCTCTTCGTGCGCAATTGAGTCACCCTCGACCGGTCTCATGACATCATTTAAGCAGATGGATCTCGACGCCTATTCCGCCGCACACCGCGAAGAGTGGGATCGCCTTGCCCGGCTCGGCTCGCAGCGACACTTCTCGGGGGTCGAGGCCGACGAGCTGATCGATCGGTACCAGTCGGGCGCAAGCCAATTGTCGGCGATCAAGACGACGGCCGGCGAGTCTGTGCAGGGCGATCGCTTGTCGCTGTGGCTCAGTAGAGCCCGATTGCGGTTCACGGGCGCATCCGCAAATGTGCTCAGTCAATTGCCGCGCTTCTTCGCCGCGCAACTACCCGCCGCTCTCTACCGGATTCGATGGCTGTGCCTCGCGCTCGCGGCCGCGACTTTCCTGATTGCGTTTCTCTACGCGTGGTGGGCGACAGCCAACCCGGCCGTGCTCGCGAGCCTCGGGTCGACCGCCGAGCTGGAAAGCTACGCCAAGGAAGACTTCGTGAACTACTACTCCGAGCACTCGGGGGGCGCGTTCACGGGGTTTGTCTGGACCAACAACGCATGGCTCGCCGCGCAATGCATAGCGTTCGGAATCTTCGGTGTCTATGCGCCGTACATTCTCTTCACGAACGCCCAGAGCCTCGGTCTCACGGCCGCGATCATGAACGAATTCGACCGGCTCGACGTCTTCTTTCTCTACATCGCCCCGCACGGACAACTCGAGCTCTATGCAATCTTCGTTGCGGGTGCCGCGGGCATGAGCATCTTCTGGGCGTGGATCGCGCCCGGTCAGCGCTCGAGGGCGCAAGCGCTCGCGCAAGAGGGCCGCGCGATGTTCACGATCGTCATCGGGCTCATCCTCGCCCTCCTCGTCTCGGGGCTCATCGAGGGCTTCATTACGCGCCAAGATTGGCCTTGGGCCATCAAGATCGGCATCGGTACGATCGCGCTCGGTTCGTTCCTCTTCTACCAATGGGTAGTCGGGCGTCGGGCCACACGCTCCGGTGAGACGGGGGACCTCGACGAGTTCGAGGCCGGTGCGCGGCAACTCGTAGCCGGTTAACGGCAGGATGCCCGCGGCGCTGGCCACGGGCATCCGCTGAACTGCGAGCTCTACTTCTTGTCGAAGAGCAGTTTGTACGTGTAGCCCGCGATGAGCGCACCCACGATGGGAGCCACGATAAACACCCACACTTGGCCGAGCGCGTCGGGTCCACCGTAGATTGCAGAAGCGATAGATCGCGCGGGGTTGACGGA
>JANOOQ010000217.1:0-7720 GCA_031421515.1 Leifsonia sp. | reverse complement strand
GGAAGCCGTCGATGAGCCGCTTGTCGAAGGCGGCGGGGGGCACTGCTGCCGGCAGCAGTGCCCCCCGCCGCCTTCGACAAGCGGCTCATCGACGGCTTCCTGGCCGAACAGCTGCTGCGCGAACTCATCTACGCCGACCGCTACCTGCCGCGCTGGCAGTATGCCCCGGATGCCGCGATCACCTTCCGCTACCCGCCCGCCCCCGGCCCCGCGGCAGACACCATCTCAGAGGAGCAACCGTGGACACCGCCCGCTTTCACGACGACCTAGTCCGCATCCCAGAGGCCCTGACTGTGCTTGCCCGGGCGGTCGAGGCCGGACTCCCCGGAATCGACGCGCTTCCGGAGGCCCGTAGCATCCTGATCCTGGCAATGGGTTCAAGCGCGTACGCCGCCGAGACGGTCGCGCGGGAGGCACGCGCCGGCGGGCTGACGGTGACGGTCGAGCTCGCGAGTGCGACCCTGCTGCCGCCCCCGTCACCTGAACTGCTCGTTATCGCGATCTCGGCCACTGGCGGGAGCGTCGAGGTGCTCGCTGCCGCCCGCAACTATGCCGGCACGGGCCGGCTCGTGGCGATCACCAACCGGCCTGATTCGCCGGTCACCGAGCTCGCCGATGTGGTCATTCCCCTCCTGGCCGGTGTCGAAGAAAGCAGTGTGGCTTGCCGCACCTTTCGCCACACCTTCATCGTGCTCGCCGAGGTTCTCACGCGCCTTGGTGCGCGTTTCACCCACTCGCCTGCCGAGGCGGCGCGAGCGGCGGCTCACGCTAACGAGGCACTATTCGCCTCGAGTACCACCTGGCTCGAGCCGATCTCGCAGGCGCTGAAAGGCCCGAACGGCACGTTCATACTGGCGCCGGCCGACCGCCTCTCCAGCGCGCAGCAGTCGTCGCTCATGCTGCGGGAGGTACCGCGCCGGCCCGCCTTCGGCAGTGAAACGGGCGACTGGTCGCACGTCGACGTCTACCTGACCAAGACCCTCGACTACCGCGCGCTGCTGTTTGCCGGCTCTTCCTGGGACGCCCAGGCCCTGGCGTGGATGGCCGAGCGCGCCTCGAGCGTCGTCTCGATCGGCCGCGACTTCACGCAAGCCGTGTATTCCTTGCGTTACCCGGGCGACGACGATCGCACGACGGCGGCGCTCAGCGAAATGCTCGTAGCAGAACTTGTGGCCTGGGACTGGTACAGCGCCGACCCGGAATTCCGGTGGAGCAAACACACCCCGCGATGATCCGACTATTTGTCGTCGCGCATCGTCTACATGGTGCCGAGCTGGCTGCGTCGCACTGGCACACGTCGTTCGATGCCGAGTCGGCAACCTGCAGTAGAAGGCCTGGACTCGGTACCGATGCCGAACCTTGACGAGGTGCTGAGCCGTTGTCGCGCGGCTGGCTAACCCCAACCGCAGCCCGTCGTTGACCGCTCAGAGCTTGTTGGTTTGGTTGTTGGTCGCCTGTCCCGCACGGCGCGGGTGGTAGCTCGGCGCCGTGATATTGTGGCAACGCAAGAGGGGCCCTTGGCGCAGTTGGTAGCGCGCCTCGTTCGCATCGAGGAGGTCAGGAGTTCAAATCTCCTAGGGTCCACCATAGAAGCCTTACTACAATTGACATCCTTATCGATGCCACGATTGCAGTAAGCCTTCGGTAGTACCACCACAGAAGGCGCTGCAATTGTCGCGATGAGCCCCGTTTCGTCGCGCAGCGCGAGAATCGGACCGGTTACTGTGCGCTCACTGTTCGACTCCTCGCGAGCCCATGAGGGTCTCATCAAGCTCCATTGCTCGCACGAGACTCAGCGCGGTCTGCTCGTCCACGACGAGATGGGTGACGACGCCGGAGCGCAGGGCCGCCAAAAGCGGAACCACCTTGCTCTCCCCGGCCACCGCGCACACTCGCCGCGGAACGCTCAGCAACTCGTCAGGGGTCGGCCCTGTTGCACGTTCGTTCAGGCTGAGGTCACGATAGGTACCATCAGCGCGCAGAAAGACGGTGCACACGTCGCCCACAACCCCCTCAAACTCGAGGGTGTCGATGTCTGCGCGCTCGAGGTATCCGGCTGAGTAGACGTGGCTGGGTACGGCACCGCCGAGAGCGCCCACCGAGAACAGGGCGATGTCGGCTCGCCGTTGCATGTCGAGCACTCGGGCGATCGACCTCTCACGCCACATCGCGCGGCGGGTTTCCGCATAGTCGAAGAAGGCAGGTACGGGAAAGTGATGCACGCGCGCATCGAATGCGTCGGCAAACCGTGAGATCAGATTTCCGGCGTAGTCGACGCCGGACGTGCGGGTGTTGGCGGCCCCGTTGAGTTGAACGATGGCGCTGCCCCGGGTGGGCTTTCGGTTCAGATGCTCGGAAATTGCTGCGAGAGTTGTACCCCACGCAACCCCCAAGACCATGTCGGAGTCGAACCAGCCGCTCACCATTCGTCCGGTAGCCCTCGCGACCTGCTCCAGCCGCTCGGTCTCGTCTGCAGTGTCGCTAACCGGAATCACGTGGGTCTCGACGCTGAAGCGCTCCGCGATGCGGAGGCCCACGGCGGGAGCCAACGTCGGGGTGGGCCGCAGGGTGATCTCGACCAGCCCGGTGTCGCGGGCCCGCTTGAGCAACCTCGACACGCTCGACCGCGACATGTGCAGTCGGCTGGCGATCTTCTCCATCTTCATGTCCTGGAGGTAATACATGGATGATGCCGCCAGCACGGTCTCTTCGCGATCCATACCGCTCCCCTGCACGTTTGTGCGCATTGCCTGCTCAAATTGCCATCGGACTCTGCCATGGTAATACGCTGCTGACCATAGGCCTCGGTGTGGGGCTCGAACGAGTCGAAAGGAGCCACGATGACCGACATCCGACTCACCGCGGCATCCCGCGCAGAGGCGTTGGACCGGCTGCGACGTTCGACCGAGCCCGGCAGTGAACTCGACGTTCTGGTGATCGGCGGTGGCATCACGGGCGCCGGGATCGCTTTGGATGCCGCGAGCCGCGGCCTCACAACCGCCGTCGTCGAGGCGCAGGACTGGGCCGCGGGAACCTCCAGCCGATCGAGCAAACTGGTGCACGGTGGGTTGCGCTACCTACAGATGTTGGACTTCAAGCTGGTGCTCGAAGCGCTCTCAGAGCGGGATCTGCTGCTTACCGAGCTTGCGCCCCACCTAGTGCGGCCGATCCCGTTTTTGTACCCCCTTCGCCATCGGGTGTGGGAACGCGCCTTCGTGGGTGCGGGGATCATGCTGTACGACATCCTCGCCACCCTGCGCCGCGGCCGCCGCGCCCTACCGTGGCACCGGCACCTCACTCGGCGTGCACTTACGGCGGTCTTCCCGGACTTCGCACAAGATGCCGCGGTTGGCGCGATTGAGTACTGGGACGCGAATGTCGACGACGCGAGATACGTCGTCACGGTGCTGCGCACCGCCAAGCAGCACGGGGCGCTCGAAGCATCCCGCACTCAGGTCGTCGAGTTGACGCAGGATGCGCAAGGGACCATCAACGGCGCCGTGGTGCAGGACTTGGAGACGGGCGAGTCGATCCCCGTACGCGCCCGGTCCGTCATCAGCGCGACGGGCGCGTGGACAGAGAAGTCTCAGGCGCTCGCGGGCACCGAGGGCGGTCTGCGAGTGCTCACGTCAAAGGGCATCCACATCGTCGTACCGAAGGCGCGAATCAAAGGCACGGTAGGCCTCATTCTGCAGACGCCCACTAGCGTGTTGTTCGTCATTCCGTGGTCGCGCTATTGGGTGATCGGCACGACCGACACACCATGGACCCAGGAACTCACGCACCCGACCGCGACGGCAGCAGACATCGACTATGTCATCGCGCAAGCCAACGGCGTACTGGCGCACCCCATCGATCGCACGGATGTGATCGGGACATGGGCGGGGCTTCGCCCGTTGCTTCAGCCCGGCACGATGGAGGGAACCAATTCCGCCAAGGTTAGTCGTGAGCACACGGTTGCCTCGCCGACCCCCGGCCTGACCGTCATCGCTGGCGGAAAGTTCACGACGTACCGGGTCATGGCCAAGGATGCCGTCGACTTCGCCCTGGGCGCGGCCGCACGGAGCAACCCCTCGGTGACGCGCTCCATTTCCCTGACCGGTGCCGACGGCCTCGACGCCGCCGAGTATGAGGTACGCGCGGCGAGCACCCGTCTGGGCTGGAGCGAATCGCTCGTCGACCACCTGCTGCATCGCTACGGCGCCAACGTCCTCGACATCCTCGCGATCGCGCGGGCGAATCCCGACCGTGCTGCGGTGCTGACGAACGCCCGGGCATATCTGGGTGCCGAGATCGAGTACGCCGTCACTCACGAGGGCGCGCTTCACCTGGATGACATCATGATGCGCCGCACGCGCATGGTCTACGAGTATCCAGACGAGGCATCCGGAGCCCTCGATGAGGTCGTCGCCATCGCCGGTCCCTTGCTGGGCTGGGATGCGAAGGCTACCGCGCGGGAGCTCGAGGTGTACCGGGCGACGGTCGCCGCCGATGCGGCCGCGGCCCTGAAGACCGACGACGAATCCGCGGCTCGCGCCCGGGAGGAGGCGCCGGACATCGTGCCGATGGTCTGACCGCGGCACCCCTTCCCCTTCCCCTTCGCCTTCTCGACGGAGAGAACCTTATGGGGCCTTCCCCGTCTTGAGTCGGCCAGGTCACGGGAACGCCGCGGGCATCCGCTCAGCCGGCGTCCTCGGCCGCAACCGCCCGCTCGATCGCCGCGAGGGATTGCGCAATGTCGTCGTCGTTCGTTGTCCAGTTGCTGACCGAGATACGCAGGATGTCGCGGCCGGCCCAGTGGGAACGTGACATCCACGTGGTGCCGTCGGCGAGCAGCCGTGCGGTGATGTTGCGGGTTCGCTCGTCGGAACCGAAACTCACGCTCATCGGCGTTTGCGGACATTGCACCAGTGTAAGTACCGGCACTACAGGAGCACGGAGGCTATCGCGTGCGGGCGTTAGACGGCCGCAATATGTGAACTATGCTCTTGCCTGCCCAGCGAGAGGATTTGCTCATTCGAGCTCATTCGAGCTCATCGAGGAGAAGGAGACCTTCGCGTCGGCTGCGCAAGAACTCATGACGACGGCCGCAAGCTTCGACGGCTTGCCGTACGCGACGATCGTCAACACCTACTGGCTGTCGAGTCTCATCGACCGAGGGTGGGAAGACCGCTGGAACAGGTCATCGATGGTCATCAACACGAACGCGGTGGACAAAGAGACGAAGGCGCTCGATGACATCGCTGCCGCGGCCGCGCTGGAAGCATCCGTCAACTCATCGGGAACGGTCTTTGAGGCAAAGACCGACTCGCTCGGGCAAGGGTATTTGACTACGTCGCTCAACACCGCGGATGCCGCGTGCGACGATACGTCAGCGTGGGGGTGTGTCTCGGGGGTTGACCCGTACACCGTCCACTTTGATGCGGCCGAAATAGGCGCGATGCCATTCATGACGGACCGGATTCGCGCGGGGGTCGCGTATCACGAGTTTGCTCATGTGCTGCAGATGACCAACCCCGATCCGACCGACACGGCCGCCGAGGCGTTTAGCGGGGATTGGGAGACGATGGCCGATTGCTACGCGCTCACGGTTCTACCGGGTTGGACGCTGGACCACACGGTGTGGGTGAGCGACTACGAGTACTGGGAGATCAGCGTGGGCTGCGGCTACACGTGTAACGCAAGCCAAAAGCACGTGATCCGGGACTGGATCGCGCAAGTCGGCTACACGCACAAACCGATCTCGCAGTAGTCGCGCGCGAGTCGAGCGCCCCGCCGAGCGGCTAGCGTTTCGCCGGCAGCAGCGTGCGTCGATCCCGCCACGCTCCCGTGGCCCACAGCGCGAGAAGTACGAGCAGAGGCTGAAACAGCAAGCGCACGAATCGTGACACGTCGTCGTTGAGCCCGAATGAGTCGGTGCCCGTGACGAATTGCGAGAGGTTGCCGGGGAACACCGCGACGAAGAACCCCGCGACGAGCCAGCCGATGAGAACGCGGTAGCGAGGCAGCACGATGAGCGCAATGCCGAGCGCGAGCTCGACGATCCCGGATGCGACGACCACGAAGTCCGGGTCGAGCGGCACCCATGCGGGCACTTGCGCCTGGAACGACGTACGCGCCCAGAACAAGTGGCTGAGTCCCGTGAAGATGAGCGCGGCACCGATGAAAACGCGGAAAACGGTTCGGGCGAGGCCGGTGGACTTCATGCCCCCAACCTACGCGACACTCACGAGCCCAAAGCTATGCCGGCAATAGCTCAGCGAGCAGCACTTCGACGCGACGCTTGATGTCGTCGCGAATCGGGCGCACTGCGTCGATGCCTTGACCCGCCGGGTCGTCGAGTTCCCAATCCTCGTAGCGCTTGCCGGGGAAGATCGGGCACGTGTCGCCGCAGCCCATCGTGATAACGACATCCGAATCCTTGACCGCTTCAGTCGTCAGAATCTTGGGAACGTTGTTCGCAATGTCGATGCCCTCTTCGGCCATCGCGGCGACGGCAACAGGATTGATCTCGTCTTTGGGCTCTGAGCCAGCCGAGAGCACGTCGACTCGATCGCCCGCGAGGTGCGTGAGGTAGCCGGCCGCCATCTGAGAGCGACCCGCGTTGTGCACGCAAACGAAGAGTACGGAGGGGATGCCCGCCACTAGCAGCAAGCCGAATCTGAGCAGCAATCCGGGGTGCACGTGCCGGTCGTAGCTAGTTCGAGTTCGCAGTCGGGATCAGCCATGGGGTGCTCCTAAGGGTTAGATCGATGAATGTCGATAGAGCGATTATGCGCGCTTATATCGACGGTTGTCAATATTGCGGTATCGTGTGGAAATGAGCACGCCGACGCTACTTCCGCTGACGGTCATCGACGCCGCGTCCTGCTGTTCGCCGCTCACACGCGAGACGATCACCTCGGAGCAAGCGGATGACCTCGCCCGGTCACTCAAGGCCATCGCCGATCCGGCGCGGTTGCGTTTGATCTCAGTGATCGCGGCATCCACTGGTCAAGAAGCGTGCGTGTGCGACCTGACCGAACTGCTCGACGTGGGGGCAGCCCACGGTGTCGCACCATCTCAAGGTGCTCATGGACGCCGGCTACCTCACGCGCTCCAAGCGCGGCACTTGGGCCTACTACGCGCTCGTGCCCGGCTCGCTCGACTCGGTCGCGCGACTGCTGGTTACGGCGTGATCCGGCGGCTTGTCGCCGAGTTTGTCGGGAGCGCGCTACTCGCTGCGGTCGTGATCGGTTCTGGCATCGCGGCATCCCGACTCTCGCCTAGCGACGTGGGCTTGCAACTGCTCGAAAACGCGCTCGCGACGGCGCTCGGCCTCGCGGTGCTCATCGCGGTCTTCGTGACCGTGAGCGGGGCGCACTTCAACCCCGTCGTGTCGCTCGTCGAGGCAGCGCTCGGAGGCCGACCCTGGCGCGAGGTGCTCGCCTACATCCCGGTGCAGATTGCCGGATGCCTCGCGGGGGCGATCCTCGCGAACCTCATGTTCGACGAACCGGCCGTGGCCCTCAGCAGCACCGACCGACTCACGGCCGCCCACTTTCTCGCCGAGGTCGTTGCGACCGCGGGCCTCGTGCTCGTGATCTTCGCGCTCGCGCGAACGAACCGTGCCGCGGTGATTCCGTGGGCCGTGGGCGCCTAACACGGCGCCGCATACATGTTAACGAGCGCGTCGCGGTTGGCGACACCCCCGGTCACGAGCGGTCGCACCCACACCGAC
>JANOOQ010000216.1:0-1962 GCA_031421515.1 Leifsonia sp. | reverse complement strand
CCCGATCACCATTGATCGCACAGCGCCAACCACCCCCACCGCCACACCAGACCTAACCCCAGGCAGCGATACTGGTGGTAGTGATGTCGACAATAAAACCACCGACACGACGCCGAGTTTTACCATTCCCGCGCCGGGCGCGGGCGAAACACCAAGCCTTTATTTCAACGGCGCCAAAATACCCGCCACGTTTGACTCGGGCACCAATACGCTTACCCCGATCGATCCTGTTCCCGAAGGAGCTTACGATGTTACCTACACGCTAACCGACGCCGCGGGAAATGAGTCCGGTGTATCGCCTGCGTTAACCAATGTTGTTATCGACACCAGCGCGCCTTCTGCGCCGGCCGCTCCAGACATGACTGTCGGAACCGACAGTGGCGCGAGCAATACCGACAACAATACCAACGACACCACGCCAGGCTTCACCGTCGCGGCAGCTGGGGTCAACGAAGCGCCGAAGCTATACGTCGATGGAGTGCTGGTGCCGAGCACTTATGATTCGGGCACAAGCACCTTAACGCCGCTCAATCCACTGCCCGATGGTCCGCACACCATTACGACAACGATCACCGATGCTGCCGGTAACGAATCGCCGCAAAGCCCAAGCTTGGCGATCGTGATCTACACCACGGCATCGAGCGCGCCGGTCATCACGGCCGTGCCCGAGAACAGTAACGGCGGTATAAATGCAGCCGAAGCGAGCGACGGTACTACGATTCAAGTTTCGATTCCGGCGGATGCGCAAGCGGGCGACATACTCACGTTGAATGTCGGTGGCCAACCGCCATTTACCTACACCGTCTTAGCCGGCGACGTCGGTTCCACTGCCAACGTGCCCGTCACTGCAGGCCTTCTTACTGCGCTTTCCAATGGCGACGTATCGGTCACTGCAACGTTAACCGATGCCGCCGGTAACACCAGCGCGCCGAGCGCACCCTTCATCTTCACGTTAGATAAATCTATTCCGGACGCACCAACGGCATTGGATCTACTCGCCGCCAGCGACAGCGGCGCCAGCAGTACGGACGACAACACCAGCGACAATACGCCGACGATTACCAGCGATCCGGTTGAGGCGGGCGCGACCGTCACGCTCTACGACACCAACGGCACCACCGTGCTCGGAACAACAGTGGCCGACGCGTCCGGCAACTGGAGCATCACCAGCACTGCTCTTGCGGATGGCGTTCATAGCTTCACCGTCAAACAAACCGATACGGCCGGCAATCAAGGGCTCCCTTCGACAGCGTTACCGGTCACGATCGATACGACCAGTCCGGCCGCGCCAGCCGCGCCGGACATGACCACGGCGACCGACAGCGGCACGAACAGCACCGACAACAATACCAACGACACCACGCCTGACTTCACGGTCAGTGTGCCGGCGAGCCATACAGCGAAACTTTATGTTGATGGCGTAGCCGTGCCGGCAACTTTGGTTGGTGGCGTGTTAACGCCGACCAATCCGATTGCCGACGGCGCGCACACCATCACTTATACCGTCACTGATTTGGCGGGTAACGAATCAACACAAAGCCCGAGCCTCGCGATCAGCATCGATACGACCGCGCCGACCGCGCCGACAATTACTGCCGCGCCAGAAAACAGCGACGGCGGTATTAACGCAGCGGAAGTAAGTAGCCCTAACAGCGCTGCTGCGCCTGGTACCGATTTACAAGTGAGCATCCCCGCCGATGCGAAGGCGGGTGATGTTCTAACGCTGACGTTTGGGTCCGGCGGACCGACAGTCACTTACACTGTAACCGCTGGTGATGTCGGCGCAACGGCGACCGTGCCGGTACCGAAAACTACGCTCGATCTATTGAGCGATGGCAACATAGATGTTACCGCAACATTAACCGACGCTGCCGGCAATGCCAGCATCCCCAGCGCGCCGTTTGACATCACGTTGGATCGCACCGCGCCCAGCCAAACCCCGCCATTGCCAGATTTGGATGC
>JANOOQ010000215.1:0-6549 GCA_031421515.1 Leifsonia sp. | reverse complement strand
CCCAGCGAATCGATGATCAGGTGCAGACGTTGCAGGTGCTCATTGCCCGCGCCAGCGAGGAAGGTGTGATCACCATTGCCGCGCTGCAAGACTTCATCCGGGCGTTGTTCGTCGATGGCGATGGCACGACCAAGCCGCTGGTGCTCTGCTGCTCGATCCACCGGGCGAAGGGCATGGAGTGGGACCGGGTCTATCTGCTGGGGCGCGACGAGCTCATGCCGGGTGCTTTCGAGGTGTTCTGGGAATCTCCGATCTACAGCCACTGCAACTTCACTGCGTTGGAGAGCCTTCCCGACGAGCGAGTTCAACCCTGGGTCGACCACTTGCTCGCAATGGACTGGGCCAATCCGGCACATCGCCCGATTCTCGAAATGGAAGGCTTGCGCAAGTGGGTACTTCCACAACTCGAGGGATACACGTCGCTCTTCGAGGCGGTCAAGGCCCAGGGGATCACCCCCCGATGGTGAATCACGCACTCGTTCTCGACCTCGTCGAGTCGGCTGGCGCCATTCCGACGGGCGCAACCTTCACGGTCGAGTGGGCAACCGCGGACTTTGAAGTTGCTTCAGAGACGGTTGCGGCGTGGTGCCGGCAATCAGGCAACCAACTCGTCGAGATCGGTGACTCCTTCGCCATAGTGAGGCGCGGCCGGGCATCCGACCCGCTGGCCGACCTCGACCCGGACCAACTGCCCGGAACCCGCCTATGGATGTACACGAATTTCGACTGCAACCTCGCGTGCGATTACTGCTGCGTGCGGTCATCACCACAGACCGCGCGTCGTGCGTTGGGCGTGGATGTGGTGCGACAACTCGCTGTCGAGGCGGTCGCCGCCGGTGTTTCCGAGCTCATCCTCACGGGGGGCGAGCCGTTCTTGCTCCCCGACCTCGACGAAGTGGTGGAAGTGTGCACGACACAGCTTCCGACGACTCTCCTCACCAACGGAATGCTGTTCAAGGGCAATCGACTCGAGCGCCTCCGGCGAATGGATCGGGAGCGACTCACCCTTCAGATCAGTCTAGATTCAGCGACCCCCGAGATTCATGACGGTCACCGGGGCAAGCGATCGTGGGAGCGCGCCGTGGACGGCATTCGAATCGCCCACGATGAAGGGTTCAGAGTGAAAGTGGCGGCGACGCTGCCCGCGGAGCAACTGCATGAGCTCGAGCCCTTTCATACCTTTCTCGACTCGATTTCGATTGCGCGCGAGGATCAAGTAATCCGCGCTTTGGCGCATCGCGGCGTGTCGGAAACGGGCATCGAACTCACGGTCGAGACTCTGATTCCAGAGGTAACGATCACCGCCGACGGAGTATATTGGCACCCCATCGCTGCGGACCATGAAGACCAATTGGTGTCTCGTGAGCTGTTTCCGCTCAAGGATGCGATCGACACGGTGCGCGCGCGATTCGTGGAACACCGCCAACGGGCGAATGCGGCCGCCGCATGGTTTCCCTGCGCCTGAACTAGTTCCGTGACAACTCGCGTGCCTAAATCCGGCAACCCTGCCGCGGTGGGTCTCTGGGTTGCGCTGGCGCTTATCGTCGCGGCCATCGTGATTCCGGCACTCACGGGGTGGGAGGTGTTCGCAAATTCGCTAGCGCCCCTCCACGCTGAGTGGTCCCCCCATGTCGGCTGGGGCACGATTCCTGCCGTAGCGCTGGCAATTGTCGCGATTCGATTTGCAGCGGATGTGTCGTCCCGTTTCCGTTGGCCAGCGCTGATGGCCACGGCCTTTGCTACGGCTCTCGTTTGGATGGTCAGCCTCGCCCTTGTCGATGGCCCGTCGGGGTTGGGTGCGATCCTTGCCAGCGGCCACGAATATCTTCCGACAGCGAACTCCATCACCAACCTGGGAGAAACGCTTCGCGAATACATCTCGCGGATTCCCATGGACTCACCTGATCACTGGCCAACACACATCGCCGGGCATCCACCCGGGGCAGTTCTCTTCTTCTGGGTTCTGGCGCAGGTGGGTCTCGGCAGCTGGCTCGGCGCTGGACTCGCGGTCATCGTCGTTGGCGCAACCGTGCCCGTTGCCGTCGCGATCACCCTGCGGCGCCTCGATGCCGAATCGGCCGCGCGACAAGCCCTCCCGTTTCTGGTGCTTGGGCCCGCGGCAATCTGGATGGCCGTCTCGGCCGACGGAATGTTCTCGGCATTCGCCGCCTGGGGTTTGTGCTGCCTTGCCTTCGCCGCGACGTCCCGTGGTCGGTGGGCCACGGCCGCGTGGGGAGTAACCGCTGGGCTTCTGCTCGGGTTCTGCGTTTTCTTGTCATACGGCCTAGTACTTCTAGGCGTTCTCGCGGTCACCATTCTGGTGATCGCGCGCACGTGGCGGGCGCTCCCGTGGGCGGTCGGTTCCGCGAGTGCCGTTGTGCTTGTCTTTGCTGTCGGCGGCTTCGAATGGTGGCGAGCGTACCCCGTGTTAGTTGAGCGATATTGGGACGGCATCGCGTCCTGGCGACCGATCGGCTATTGGCTGTGGGGCAACCTCGCCGCCCTCGCCATCAGCGCTGGTCCGATCGTTGGATCGTCCATCGCGATGTCGCTCGCTCGGCTTCGAGATTGGCACGCGAGGACGCCCGCGATTCGGGTGATCGTGCTAATCGCACTCGCTGCTACCATTTCCATCTTGCTTGCGGATGCCTCGGGTATGAGCAAAGCGGAGGTCGAACGTATTTGGCTCCCCTTCGTACCGTGGATGCTTGTTGGCACCGCGTTGCTCCCCGTGCGCTGGCTCCGCCCGGCCTTGACCATCCAAATTGTGTTCGCACTCGTCGTACAACATCTGTTGTTTACCGGCTGGTGATCCGGGATTGCATTCCTCTCGCTCATGTGCAACTCTTGGGTTGCATTACCGAGGGGAGAGACCGACCCATGACCACGACAGAAGACCCCCGCACGATCATCGATGGCGATGCGTACACCGTGCGGCGCAGCATCCACATTTCGGCCCCGGTCGACAAGGTGTGGGCTGCCGTGACCGAGCCCGAACACATGTCGACGTGGTTTGCGCCGACGACCACGCTCGACGGCAGGGGCGTTGGCGCGACGGGTGTCTTCACGTTCGATCAAAACGACTCGATCCCTGTGCGCATCGAAGAGATCGACGCGCCCCGCATGATCGCGTACTGCTGGAGCAATGACGACGCAGCGGCCGCGAAGGCTGGCGGCGCGCATCCCGCGACGATCGATGACGCGCACTCGCTCATCATGCGCTTCACGCTCGAGCCGACTGCCACGGGAACCCAGCTCACGGTCGTCGAGACGGGTTTCGAGACGACGACCGACCCCGCGTTCAACATGGAGTCCCACCGCCTCGGCTGGAACGGCATTCTCGACCAACTCATCGCCAACTTCGCATGAGCACTTCGGCACTAGTCGACGTGTTCGCGGCGCTCGGGGACGAGTCGCGGTGGAGCATCCTCGCCGCACTTGGGGAGGTGGATGCCTCGGCCTCCGCTCTCGCGGCCCGCTTGCCACTTACGCGCCAAGCGATCGCCAAGCACCTCGCGGTGTTGCACGGGGTCGGGCTCGTCGAGTCCGTGCGCGTCGGTCGAGAGTTGCGATACCGCGCGCTCGGGTCGACGCTCACCGCGACTGCCCGCAAGCTCGAGGGAATCGGGGCCGATTGGGACCGCCGTTTGAGCGCGATCAAAACGATCGCCGAAGGGCTCTGAGGAGTTGCGCACGCCGCTGTGCTCGCTGCGAGGTCAGTGAATGAGCACCTTGAGCGCGTTGTGCTCCGCGGCGTTGCCGAAGACTTCGTAGGCCTCTTCGATCTGATCGAATGAGAACTCGTGAGTCACGAACTTGTCGACGGGCATGCGGTGTGCGGCCACGAGCTTGAGCAACATCGCGCTTGTATTCGTGTTGACGAGACCAGTCGAGATCGCGATGTTGCGGATCCACAACTCGTTGAGAGCAAGTTCGACCGGCTTGCCGTGCACACCGACGTTCGCCACGTGTCCGCCCGGCCGCACGACGTCGATGGCCATCGTGAATGTCGCCGGAATGCCGACGGCCTCGACAGCTACATCCACGCCGTCGCCGTCGGTGAGGGCAAGCACTTGTTGCCTCCAGTCGGCGTCTGAGGAGTTGACGGTGTCCGTCGCCCCGAAGTCTTTCGCGCGCGCCAAGCGAGCGTCGTCGACGTCTATCGCGATCACCCGCGATGGTCCGTATAGCTGAGCAGTCATGACTACAGACAGCCCGATCGGGCCAGCACCCACGACCGCAACGATGTCGCCCGGCTTGACGTGCCCGTATTGCACACCGATCTCGAACCCCGTAGGGAGCACGTCGGAGATGAGGATGCCCTCGGCATCGGTTACGCCGTCCGGCACCTTGTACACCGAGTTTTCGGCGAAAGGCACTCGCACGAATTCGGCTTGCGTACCGTCGATCATGTAGCCGAAAATCCACCCAATCCCAGCTTTGCCTTCGGGACTCAAGCAGTGGCTATACAGACCCTGGTGGCAATTCGAGCACGAGCCGCACGAACTGATACACGACAGAATGACGCGGTCCCCGACCGCGAGCTGGGTGACTCCGCTACCGACCTCTGTGATCACCCCGATGCCCTCGTGTCCCAAGATGCGCCCTACCGCCACCTCGGGTACGTCGCCTTTGAGAATGTGAAGGTCCGTGCCGCAAATGGTCGTGGCATCCATTTTGACGATCACATCGGTTGGATGTTGGATGACCGGGTCAGGGACCTCATCCCAACTCTTCAAGCCGGAACCATGGTAAACGAGAGCCTTCATGTAGCGAGTCAACGACCGGACCGGCCGTAGGAACAGGGGCGAAGGTCCCGTTGCGCGCACCGCACGAATCAATGCCCGTCAGTACTCGCCCTTGATGACGAAGTATGAGCCGCGGATGACACCTGCAATCTTCGACTTCTGACGCGCGAACTTGTACTTCGTCGCGAGTTCTTCGGGAATCTCCATGCCCTCGGAGAGCTTGAAGCCAACGGCGCGCTTGCCGCCAGGATCGACGCCGTACATGACGTTGATGGACAGCCCGGACTCGTAGAACACGTAGGCCATGCGGTATCCCTCCACCTCGAAGGAGGTTGCCTCAAGGGGGCGGGAGGCGAACACGATGTCGCGTTCGTCCGCGAGGATGCGGGTTACCCAGGCGACGGCATCCGACTCCTCTGACGCTGGGGCGGTCGCAAAATTGTGGTCGTACTTGTTCTTGAAGTAGCGGGACTCGTTTGCGCGCAGTCCCGCGAGCGCAGGAGCGAACGGGCTCGACTCAAGGCCCGCGATCGACACGTGCTCGAAATCAACTAAGTGACGCATGTGGTCTGCTCGATGAAAACCTCAGTTGGCGATTGCGGGAATGATTGCGCCGGAGAACACCTGCCAAGCGAGTGCCGTCTTTGCGATCAGGCTCAAGGTGATGTAGGAGCGTTCGCCCTGAAGATAGCTCTTCCACTTACCGACCTGCTTGTACTGGAGCCACTGGTTGATGGCAAAAGTGTTGAAGAACACGAAGAGGGAGATGACGATCCCGACGACGAACGCCGGAGCGGCAACGTCACTCGTGCTTCCCGGGCGCAGGAAGTAGATGAGGATGAGGATCCACGGAACAATGCCCACCATTGATCCGAAGATGAACGGCAAGAGCTTGCCAGTGCCGGGCTGCTCGTACTTCTCCTGAAGCGCACCGAAGAGAATCATGGCGGCGTTGACCGCGAAGACGGCGAAGAGCGCTCCGATGTCTGTCACGCCGTTGATCGCCAGGATGAGCCAGATCATGATCGAGGAGCTCAGCGAATACTCGATCCAGCGGAAGTAGTTGTGATTGTTCTGGAGGCCGTTCTTGTAGCGCGCAAAGAACCACGGGCTCGAGATGAGAAAGTGGAACAGGGCACTGAGCCCGAGGAAGGCCACAACACCGACACCGATGTTCACTTCAAAGAGCGTGACGCGCTCCGGGGGCACTGGCACTCCGGGAGGTCCCGCAAGATAGTCGGCCGTCACAGCAAACAGAACTTGCGTGCTGAGCATCGTCAGAACAACGGCAAAGCCGATCGCCTGAACAAGGTGCAGACTCCCCGCGACAACGTTGTAGATCCGCAAACGATTGATCTGTTGATCGGCGGTATAGACGTTCTTGGCCATCGACTCACTCCATCGTTCGGCGTGAAGTTGACGATAGCACCGACATTTGGTGCGGAGGCGACTGGGATCGCCGCCTGATCTCGAAGGCTGTCGCCTCGAGCGGCTTGATGCGCGCTGTCCCGATGATGCGACCGTTGACTACCAGCCACCCGCGGATCACACTTGCGCCTAAGCAACAAGAATTGGCGCTAGGTGAATCATGATCCAAGTCAATCCGGGCACCTTTACGAATTGGGCCCAAAACCAACGCTGCTCACCGTCCGCAGCGATGTCGGCGCAAACGGTTCGCGACGTGCAGGATGCAGTCTCGTTGGCCCGTGAACGCAACCTGAAACTCCGGGTGCGTGGCTCCGGGCACTCGTTCACGCCCTTAGTGTGCACCGACGATCTGCTGCTCGACGTTTCGGGATTG
>JANOOQ010000214.1:0-2070 GCA_031421515.1 Leifsonia sp. | reverse complement strand
GTTCGCGTACTGGTTGTACACGAACACCGGGAGCGTCATCATCCGGTCGGTGAACAGGTCGTAGTTCATGCTCGTCGTGAAGCCCGCGATGATGAGCAGCGGCGCGGTCTCGCCGATCACACGGGCGATCGCGAGAGTGATCCCGGTCGTGATCCCGGCGATTGCGGTGGGCAGCACGATCTTCAGGATCGTGAGCCACTTGGGCACACCGAGTGCGTACGACGCCTCGCGCAACTCGTTCGGCACGATCTTGAGCATCTCCTCCGACGACCGCACCACCACGGGGATCATCAGCAGCGACAGGGCGACCGAGCCGCCGAAGCCGAAACGGATGCCGGCGTCGCCGAGAACGAGCGCGAACAGGGCGTAGGCGAAGAGCCCCGCGACGATCGACGGGATGCCCGTCATGACGTCCACGAAGAAGGTGATCGCGCGCGCGAGCGGTCCGCGCCCGTACTCGACGAGGTAGATCGCCGTGAGCAGGCCGACGGGAACCGAGATGAGGGCCGCCATGCCCGTGATCAGGAGCGTGCCCATGATCGCGTGCAGTGCACCGCCGCCTTCGCCTACGACGTTGCGCATGGAACTCGAGAAGAACTCGATGTCGAATCGAGCGAGCCCATCGATGAGAACCGTGAACATGAGCGACACGAGCGGCAGGAGAGCGATGATGAAGGCCGTCGCGACGAGCGAGGTAACGAGTCGATCTTTTGCCTGACGCACGCCTTCGACAAGGTATGCGATCGCGAAGATCGCGATGTCGAAAAGGATTGTGCCGGTCAAGATCGCGAGAACGATGTTGAACTCGCCGCCCGAACCCGCGGCGACGAGGCCGAAAATGATGCTCATGACGGCCCAGCTGCCCAGCAACATCGCCCACGGAGCCCACTTGGGTAGTCTGCCGGTCGTGAGCGAATTCGTGATGCCCGTCGTCGTAGTCATCAGTTAGCCCCCGAGAACGCCTTACGGCGGTTGATGGCGTAGCGCGCGACCGAGTTGATGACGAGCGTGATGATGAAGAGGATGAGACCAGTAGCGATGAGGGCATTGACGCCGACTCCGTGCGCTTCGGGAAAGTTGAGCGCGATGTTTCCTGCGATTGTCGCGGGGTTTTGCGAGCCCGTGAGCACGAAGGTAATGAGCACGGCGGGTGAGAGCACCATCGCAACGACCATGGTCTCGCCGAGCGCACGGCCGAGGCCGAGCATTGCCGCCGAGACAATGCCGGGGCGACCGAAGGGCAGAACGGCCATTTGGATCATTTCCCACCGGGTCGAACCTAGCGCGAGGGCGGCTTCTTCGTGCAGTACGGGGGTCTGGAGAAAGACTTCGCGGCAGATCGCCGTGATGATCGGGATGATCATGACGGCGAGCACGATCGCGACCGTGAGCACCGTGCGCCCCGTGCCCGATACGGGTGGAGTGAAGAGCGGGAACCACCCGAGGTTTTCGACGAGCCACTCGTAGAGCGGAGTCACCGCAGGCGCGAGTACCTTGATGCCCCACAAGCCAAAGACGACCGACGGCACGGCTGCGAGCAAATCGATGATGTACCCGAGGGTCTGCGCAACGCGACGCGGGGCATAGTGCGAGATGAATAGCGCGATCCCGAGCGAGATCGGCAGCGCCATGACGAGCGCAAGAAACGCGGCCCAGAGGGTGCCGAAGGCGAGGGGCGCTACGAATTCCCAGAAGCTTGCGGGCGAGCCGTTGAGCTCTGCCGGGTCGACGACGAGAGCGGGGATGCTCTGTGCGACGAGAAAGACGGCCACCGCAGCGAGAGCGGCGAGGATGATGCTGCCCGCCACAATCGTGCTGCCCGCGAAGATACGGTCGGCAGGTCGGAGCTTAACTCTCGGGCCGCCAAGTGCTGTCGTCATTCTCGTCTTCCTGCGCAGGCCTGGCGTGAGTGGGGGTGCCGTGACAAGTCTGTCGGGCTGCGCCCATCCCTGCAAATTGCACGGCGGTCACAGCCCCACAGATTAATTGCCAGTGTTACATGATTGCCACGAGAGCCGTGGCAAAGCGAGCCGACAGGTCGGCCCAGAGGTCGTGGGTCAGGCATTTTTC
>JANOOQ010000213.1:0-2816 GCA_031421515.1 Leifsonia sp. | reverse complement strand
GGTTGCCGAGAATTATCACGGCACGTCGGGACTCGACGGGCCCGTACTGCCCGAACCGACGATCGCACTCGACGAGCGGCACGCCGTGACCTTCATCATCGACACGATCATGGCTGCCGCGCCCGGCGAGATAACCCTCGTTACAACGGGAGCGCTCACCAACATCGCCCTCGCGGCACGCACGGAGCCTCGGATCGTTCCACGCGTAAAGCAAGTCGTGCTGATGGGGGGTGGCGTCAATGTCGGCAATTGGAGCGCGACGAGTGAATTCAATATCATGATCGACCCAGAGGCCGCACACATCGTCTTCAACGAGTCCTGGCCACTCACGATGGTGGGCCTCGACCTCACGCACGAGGCGCTCGCAACTCCAGACGTTACCGCAGCGATTGCCGCCGTTGGCACTGGGCCCGCGCGTTTTGTCGGGGAGCTGCTCGAGTTCTTCGGCGAGAGATACCTCGACATTCAAGGTTTCGAGTACCCACCGGTGCACGACCCGTGCGCCGTCGCGTTCGTCATCGACCCGAGCGTCATGCAAACCGTGAAGGTTCCGCTCGATATCGAACTCACGGGCTCGCTCACGCTCGGGATGACCGTCGCCGACTTTCGCGCTCCCGCGCCCGAAGGGTGCACGACCCAAGTCGCGCGCAATCTCGATCACGCCAAGTTTTGGGCGCTCATCGTTGACGCGCTCGAGAGAATTGGTGACGTGGAGCTGACCCAGGCGGGTTGAGTAGCGGAGCGTATCGAAACCGGTTCTACTAATCGATGGTTTCGATACGCGACTTTCGGTCGCTACTCAACCGGCTTCGGCGCTACTCCACCCGCCCCGCGATGAGCGGCCCGACATCATCAGCCTTGTCGCCGATGCGGTAGGCACCCTCAAGAGCCTCGAGGGCGCGCTCAAACCTCGTGGGTTCGTCAGCATGCATTGTGAAGAGCGGTTGCCCCTTGACGACGGTGTCGCCTGGCTTGGCGTGCAAGTCGATTCCCGCCGCGTGTTGCACCGGGTCTTGCATGCGCGCACGCCCAGCCCCGAGCCGCCACGTCGCAATACCGAACGACAAGGCGTCTTGAGAGGCGAGCACTCCGTTTGCTTCGGCGAGCACGACCTGCGACTCGCGCGCTACCGGAAGCGCGGCATCCGGATCCCCACCTTGGGCGCTGATCATCGCGCGCCAGGTGTCCATCGCCTTGCCGCTGCTCAGTGCGCCCTCGACGTCGGCGTCGGGCTTACCCGCTAGTGCGAGCATCTCCCTAGCGAGCGCGAGCGTGAGTTCGATGACGTCAGCTGGGCCACCGCCCGCGAGCACTTCGACCGACTCACGCACTTCGTTGGCGTTGCCTAGAGCAAGCCCGAGTGGCACGTCCATGTTCGTCAGCAGTGCGACAGTCTTGACCCCGGCATCATTGCCGAGGCGAACCATGGTTTCGGCGAGCTCCTTGCTTCGCGCGTACTCCTGCATAAACGCGCCCGAACCGAACTTGGCGTCGAGCACGAGCGACGACGTGCCTTCGGCAATCTTCTTGGACATGATGGATGACGCGATGAGCGGTATCGTTTCGACAGTCCCAGTGGTGTCGCGTAGTGCATAGAGCTTGCGATCTGCTGGAGCGAGCCCAGACCCCGCGGCGCAGATTACAGCGCCCACGCTCCGTAATTGCGCATGGAATTCGTTGTTGCTCAGGTTCGCGCGCCAGCCCGGGATGCTCTCGAGCTTGTCGAGCGTGCCCCCTGTATGCGCTAGTCCGCGGCCCGAAACCTGCGGCACCGCTACTCCAAACGATGCAACGAGCGGAGCGAGAGGTAACGTTATTTTGTCGCCGACCCCACCCGTTGAATGCTTGTCGGTCGTCGGCTTTCCGAGTTCCTCGAATGACATGGTTTCGCCGGACGCGATCATCGCGAGCGTCAAGTCGCGAATCTCGTTTCGTTCCATTCCGTTGAGAAAGATCGCCATCGCCATGGCCGACATTTGCTCTTCGGCGACATAACCGCGGGTGTAGGCATCAACGAGCCAATCGATCTGTTCGGTCGACAGGGCTCCTTTATCGCGTTTCGTGCGAATCAGGTCGATTACGTCGAATGGTTCAATTTTCATGCTCGATACTCCTCAAGGGTCCTGGGACCGAAAGCGTCTGGAATTACTTCTTCGATCGTCTTGATGCCCGACACGGTTTCAAGCAACATGCCATCGGCGGAGTGCTCGAACAGAAGTTGCCTGCAGCGCCCGCACGGCATGAGCGCGTTGCCCTTACCGTCAACACACGTGAACGCGACGAGCTTGCCGCCGCCCGTCATGTGCAGAGACGATACGAGCGCGCACTCGGCGCACAGCGTGAGTCCGTATGACGCGTTCTCCACATTCGCCCCGGAGATCACGCGCCCGTCATCCACGATTGCCGCGACGCCTACGGCGAAGTTCGAGTAGGGCGCATAGGCGTGAGTCAGCGCCTCGCGCGCTACAGCGCGGAGTGCATCCCAATCGATCTCGCTCATGACTTGATGTACGGTCTGCCGGCCGCGGCGGGTCCCCGAACTCGACCGACGAGTCCTGCGACCGCGAAGATCGTCACGAGATACGGCAGCATGAGCATGAACTCGCTCGGCACGGGTGAGCCGATGACGCTCAAGACGCTTTGCAAGTTCGACGCGAAGCCGAACAGAAGCGCAGCAAGTGTCGCCCTGATTGGATCCCACCGCCCGAAAATCACGGCGGCGAGGGCGATGAACCCCGCACCCGCCGTCATCTCCTTGTTGAATGCACCGACCGATCCAAGTGTGAAGAACGAGCCGCCGAGGCCAGCGATCGCTC
>JANOOQ010000212.1:0-4269 GCA_031421515.1 Leifsonia sp. | reverse complement strand
GTCCATGCGCTCAGTCAACGCTCTTGGTCGGCCCGCGGTTAGGGCCGAAGGTCCCGGCGGCCCGCTGGCCCTCTGCCCCTCTCTCACGCCGCCATAGTCACTCGAGTGCGCCCGAGTGGCCTCCAGGTTTCGGTTGGATCGAGCCAGACTGGTGCCTTGAGCTGGGGTTTGCCGTCGCGCATCGTGAGCGTGAACTCCGAGGCGTGAAGTGCGTGGTGGTGTTCGGGGCACAGCAACACTCCGTTGTCGATGTCGGTTCTTCCTCCGGCTGAGTACTCGATGACGTGGTGGGCGTGGCACCAGGCGGGTGGTGCGTGGCATCCGTTCCAGATGCAACCGCCGTCTCGAACGGCGAGGGCGATTCGTTGGGCTTTGCTGAAGAGGCGTTGGGTGCGGCCGAGCCATAGGGCTTCGCCGTTTGGGCCGAGCACGAGCGGTTTCACTCCGCTGTCGCATGCGAGCACGCTGATGGATGCCGCGGACACGGGTTCATCGACATCATCGAGCCACCCGATGCCACGCCCCGCCTCGAGATCGGCGGCTGTGATGACGGCAACAACCGTGGTGAGGCTGCGCATGGTGCCGGGCTGCGAGGCGGTCGAGCGAACCCCGGTTGTGATGAGTCCGAAGATGATGTCGAATTGGCGTTGTTCGCGAGTGCGCGGGTCGCGCAACGGCATACCGGGGGTTGCGGCATCCGCGAGCTTGTCGTCGCTCAGAAACCGAGGTGTCACGCCAGGCCCGGATCGCTCCGCGAGCGCTGCACGCAGGAGTGCCGCGTTGACGGGGTCGGCGTATCCGCCGAATCGGGTCATGCCGTTGTCTTCGCGACCGATCCACAGTTCGCGACGGCTGCGGAGTACCTCGTCGCGCGGCTCGGCTCCATCGGGGTCGAGCGCTTCGCGCCACACTCGCGCGCGAACTGCGAGCAGATCGGCGGGCAGAGTGGCGCCAGCCTCGGCGAGGGCACGCTCCGCGGCATCCAGCCCGTCTTGCGTCGCGTGCCGACGCGCGGCCTGCGTGAGCGTGTGCACGATCGTCGCGGCAGAATCGAGCCCTAGGGTTCCGGCGAACACGGCACCAGCGACGATCGGAAACGAGGGCGAGAGCCAATCGCCGAGCATCCCGACCCCCGAACACAGTGCCCGCCCAAGCCGCACCCGCCGCGTCGCCTCCCGCTGCGACACGAGAGTGAGCTTCTCCAGCAAGTGCACACCGCGAGTCTCGCCGAGTCGTTGCGCGAGCCCCGCACGGCCGAGCTCATACCGCGACCGCTCATCAACCTCAGCGGCACTCACCACCCGCAACGCGTCAACAAGCCGACCCGCCTCCTCGACCGCGACGGTGAACAACACAGTCATCTCGTCATTGAGCGAGCGCATCTGAACGCGCGCAAGCTCGGCGAGCAGGCCGTGAACCTGTTCGAGAGTGCGCATCGCGTCGTCCATGTCCACACTCTGACATCCACCACCGACATTGCATAAGTGCAGGTCAAATGCCATTTTTAGTGTGGACAACCACCACGACAAGGTGCCTGTGGAGGAGAAGACATCACCGCGAGATCGACACCAATTTCGTACGCGACGAGTGCCCTCGCACGATCTCGACGCGGCCCTTAGCTACCCCAAAGTGTTCCGCGAGCATGCGCACGAGACCGTCGTTCGCCTTACCGTCGACGGTCACGTCCCGCTGAGTGGTGTAACTTCCGGTCTCCGTGCAGGTCAGTGGTTTTAGTCTAGGCGGCGGTGAGTTCGGGGATCAGGTTCACCTCCTCGGTGGTCGCGATGGTGGTTTCCATCGAGGCCAGTTCGAGCATGGAGGCTTCGGAGAAATAGCGGCGGTCACGCCGGACGACGGGTCTCTTTACCTTCCAGGTTTATCGAATCCCGAGCTCACTTTGAAGGCACTCGTTGAGACGTACATCCTCGAAGGAAGGTCTTTCGAGCTTATCCCGAGGGTTGATCCAGAGGCTCTACGGCTTGCGCTCGAACAGGCGGCGGGACTTGACGATCACGACTGGCTTGAAATGTTGGCACTAAAATTGGGTGGGATGAGGGCGACGATAGGACAGCTACTCTCGATCTGTCTCGAGGATGCTGATTTTTTGGCGAACTCCAATGAGCTTGTTGCTGACCTGCGCAAGGCTGCGCGGCTATAGAGAGCCGAATCCCTCTGCTAAACTCCCAAGGTTGCCGTCTAACGGCCGCGGATAAAGAGAGCTCAGGCATCCCGCCCACGAGCGCCGCGCAACGAGGAGAAAGGGGATCACCTTATGGCTCTTGAAGCCAGTGTCAAGAAGGCGATCATCGACGAGTACGCTACCCACCCAGGTGACACGGGATCCCCCGAGGTCCAGGTCGCGATGCTCACGCACCGCATCAAGGACCTGACCGAGCACCTCAAGGAGCACAAGCACGACCACCACTCACGTCGTGGGCTGCTTTTGCTCGTAGGGCAACGTCGTCGCTTGCTGGGTTACCTCCAAGACATCGACATCGAGCGTTACCGATCGTTGATCGAGCGTCTCGGACTGCGCCGCTAATCGCGATCGCATCGTTTTTGACGACGGGCCGTCACCTTCGGGTGGCGGCCCGTTTTACGTTCCAACCGACGAAGCGCAGCTTCATCGGCGTTGGCGTCGCGGAATCGCTTTCGCGATTCTCTAAGCTCCAGCGCGCGTATCGAGGCGGTCGAGCTGCAGCGCGAGCGCCTCTACGAATGAGCGGTAGTCCTCTTCAGCAACTGCCCCATCCGTGTTGAGGGCGGAGCGTACGACGAGGTTTCCCCGCTGGAGGTCGACGACGTAGAAACGGCCAAAGGGAGAGTCCTCCACCCAGCCCGCGGCGGCGACGCTGTCGGGCAGGGTGAGAGCGGGGAGCGGCGTGACATCCGCTGTCCAGTAATCGACCCCGGTGCCGATGTCGTACGACGTGCATTGCGCGACTTGGTCAAAGAGTGACCTCATGTGAACGCTCGCGCTCTCGGTGTCTTCGAACAAGCGCAACGTCTGATCGAGGCCGCTGTACTCATCGTCTGACGTGAAATAGGCCAAGTACTGGATCGAATCGGTAACTGTGTCTGGGCGCTCGGAGTAGGGGATCGCAATCGGTGCCGCGAGGAACGTGACGAAGCACTCTTCGGGTTTGCCTTCTCCTTCGCCCCACGTGCGCGAGGAATACGCGAACTCTTTGCGAACCGTTGACGCGGGGTAGTCACCCCATGCGCTCAGCTCGACGGGCAGTCCGACCTTGAGGTATTCGGCCGCGGGAGCGACGGCTTCGCCGACACTGTCAAATGTGAAGCACTCGGTAGGGCACTCGGTCGGATCAATTGCGACGGGCTGGGCGGGAGCGCCAGTCACGAGCGGCCCAAGCTCGATCGGATCGGGAGCCGCGATCGGTTCACTCGACTCCTCAACGGTCGGCGTGAGCTCTCCGATCGCTTCGACGGCGTTCGTTGCGACGAAGTAGAGTCCTACACCGATCGCGACCAGCACCACGATGCACGCGGTAACAATTCCGATGACGAGCGCGGCAGTTCGGCCCGCACGCGCAGGCTCGGGAGCGCCAAGGGGTGGCGCGTACTGCACGGACGATGGCGCCGGCTTCAGGTTGACGGGCGGCGCAATGGGGGCCGCGGTCGGCGCCGCGGGTTTTTGCGATTCATCCACCAAAGCCTCAATCGTGTCTGCGCGGTTCTCGGTAACGATACTGTCTTGTGTCGCAAGCGGATGCACCGACCGACGTAAGCAAGTAGCATCCGTTGAATGACGATCGATCTGCCCGACTTCGACCGAAACGATCGCGGACGCGGGTCGTTCGACAGCTATCGCTATGCGCTCGTTCCGAACAATGCTCGCGTGCGATTGCGCCTCGCCGGAAGCAACGCATTTCAGAACGAGCTCGCTTCGCTCTTCGCCGAAGGCAATTCGCTCGAGACAGCACTTTCGCGCCGCACTCAACAGCAAGATGGGCAGGATGCGCCGATCGAGGTCCGCTTATTCACGGGGTCGAGAGTCAGCGGTCCCGTCGGATTCGTACCGCGCGGGCTCGAATCGGTAGTGGACGAAGCGCTCTCACGGCTAGACATCCGCGGTCGCAAGTTGCGCATCCCGGCCCGGATTGTGCGGAAGCGTGGGGGTTATCGAGTCGAGCTACTCATGGGGCAAACCCGCTAGGGCCATTGCTTGCCCTTCGCGTGCGGCGCACAATGAGGGTCACGTCCCGTGGAGTGGTGTAATTTCCGGCTGGTGAGCGTCGCGTTGTCGAC
>JANOOQ010000211.1:0-2541 GCA_031421515.1 Leifsonia sp. | reverse complement strand
CCCGCAATTCGTCGAGATTGCGCAGTGCCTGGCGGGCGAAGTAACCGATCTCTGGATCGTTCCGCTTGGCTTCGAGTTCCGTGATGACGATGACGGGCAAAACCACATCGTGTTCAGCGAACCTGAAGACCGCTTTGGGATCCGAAAGCAGAACCGACGTATCAAGAACGTAAGTGCGCTGCGCCTGTTTGCTGGCCGCACCCCCCGTTCCTGACTCGTTTTTCTTCAGGTTCGGCTGGGCTGTCTCGGCCACGTGCACTCCATCCCCGAGGACTTTGCCCCCGGATCCAGTCTGCGAACACGGCCGGTTGTGTTATGTAAAAACACCTTGCGAGGCGAACTTACGTGGCCGTCTCGATCAGGCGCCATACCTGATGACTTGACGCTAAGCGCTCACATCGAGCTTGCCGCATGCGACACACCGCAGGTTCGTCATTGACCAAATCTGCGTTGGCGGCGCGCGAAGTCGCGAAGCGCGCGTAAGAAGTCGACCTCACGAAGATCGGGCCCAAGGGCCTCCATGAAGTAGAACTCGCTGTGGGCGCTTTGCCACAACATGAAGTCGCTAATCCGCTGCTCCCCCGACGTGCGGATGACGAGGTCGGGGTCGGGTTGGCCGCCCGTGTACAAGTGCTCGCCGATTAATTCGGGCGTGAGGATGTCGGCGAGCGTGTCGAGCGTTCCGCCATCGCTCGCGTGACTGTGCACGATGCTGCGCATCGCGTCCGATATCTCGCGCCGCCCTCCATAGCCGATCGCGAGATTGACGTGCAGCCCGGTGTTTGTGGCGCTTCGCTCGACCGCCTCGGTCAATTGCTTCACGAGGTGCGGCGGAAGGCCATCCGTCGATCCGACGTGTTGCACTCGCCAATTTCTGAAGTGCGAGAGATCTTCGGCGAGATCGCCAATAATCTCGAATAACCCGTCGAGCTCTTCCTTAGTGCGACCCGTGAGATTGTCGGTCGAGAGCAAGTAGAGGGTCGCGACTGAAATGCCCAAATCGTCGCACCACTCAAGAAATTCGCGGTACTTCGCGGCACCGGCTCGGTGTCCGTGAGCTGCCGTCTCGAGCTCACGGAGCTTCGCCCAACGGCGGTTTCCGTCGATGATCATCGCGACGTGGCGGGGCAAGTCTTGGTCGGCGAGAAACCTGCGCAAACGCTTTTGGTAGAGACCATATAGCAGCCCCCGACCCAGGGGAACGTCGCGCTCTTTCACACGCCTACGCTAGCCCAAAGCGCACGCACGGCGGGCTATGCGCACGGCTCACGTACACTTGCGCCATGAACGAGCGCCACACCGAGACCGAAGCCGAATTGGCTGTTGATCGAGAGCCAGCTGCGGAGCTTCCCAACCTCCCCCTCCTCGAAGACACGATCAGTTTCCAGGCGGCCGATGCAAAGCCAACATGGCGTGGCTGGATTCACGCGGGCACCTTTCCGCTTGCGATCGCACTCGGCGTCCTCCTGATCGTCGCGGCCGACGGTGCCACCGCAAAGATCAGTTCTTCCGTGTTCGTTGCGTCATCGCTCTTGTTGTTCGGAGTGTCCGCCGTGTACCACCGGTTCACGTGGAGCGAGCGCACGCGCGTGTTGCTCAAGCGCGCTGACCACGCGAACATCTTCTTGCTCATCGCGGGTTCGTACACGCCCATCACAGTGCTGTGCCTCGCGCCCGAAAAGGCAACGCTTCTCTTGTGGATGATTTGGGGCGGTGCGTCTCTCGGAATCGGCTTCCGGATCTTTTGGATCAGCGCTCCGCGCTGGCTCTACGTTCCGCTCTACGTTCTACTCGGGTGGGCCGCGATGATCTTCATCGTCGACTTCTTTCAGGCCAATTGGGTCATGATGACGCTCATCATCGCGGGAGGCTTGTGCTACACCGCGGGTGCGGTGATCTACGGACTCAAGCGCCCCAACCCGTTCCCGGGAAAGTTCGGCTTCCACGAGATCTTCCACACGCTCACGCTGCTCGCGTTCTTGTGCCACTGGACCGGCATCTTTATCGTCGCGATCAATCCCCCGGTGTTGGGCTAGCGCCCGATCCCTCACCCAAGCCCTCGCCCGTGGCGCGCTCTTCGTCGAGTTGCTGTCGCACTTCGGCTCGGTACCGAACGCGGCGGACTCGGCGAACCATGTCAAGCACGAGAAACACCGTTGCGACTGCGATGAGGAAGGTGACGATGAAGCCAACCACGCCCGGGGTGACGAGATTGACATCGCCTTCGAAAGCGGGAATCGGAGGTGGAGTGTGGTCGTCGAGCCACACGATCACGCTCAGCAGTTTAGAAAGAATCACGGTGCGTCCTCGCCCAATGTAGTGATGCCCGCGAACAAGTCGTCCTCGGGCAGAGTGCTATCGACGATCGAGTCGACGAGCTGAAAATCTTCGAATGGCCACGCTTCGCGCTGCACATCGTTGGGCCAGAAGAAGAACCCATCGTCGGGCGCTACTTGGCTCGCGTGAGCTCTGAGCGCGGCATCCCGACTCTCGAGAAAGTCGCCAACGTGAACGTGGGTCGTCGCGAGTGAAGGCCGATCC
>JANOOQ010000210.1:0-1757 GCA_031421515.1 Leifsonia sp. | reverse complement strand
CGGCGCGCGCGGAACGATTCGCCCAACCCACAAGTGCCCTCTCGATCGCATTCTTAGGTAAGCCTAATCTGCCACGAACTCGCCGTGCCCTCGCGCTCGGAGGCGCGACCGCAATCGTTCCGCTGCGCGATCAAGTTGCTTCGGTCGCGCGTTGCGATCGATGCCCGTGAAGCTGTACTCGAAGACTGTCCACGACGGCCACACGTGTAAGTGAGCATGCGGCACCATGTACCCCTCGTACATAACGCCGACTCGGTTCGACCCCCACTCCTCTTGCTGCGCGAGGCCGATGATGCGGCCTACGCGGAAGATGTGCAAAGCGAGTTCCTCGGGCAGATCGGTCCAGCGATCCACTTCGACGAGAGGGATCACGATAGTGTGCCCCGGCGTGCGCGGCTCGATCGTGAGAATCGCGAAGCACGAGTCATCCCGCCAAATGAATCGGCCGGGCGCCCGCCCCTCGAGAATCCTCGTGTAAACGGAACTCATCGAGCCAAGCGCGAATCCAACCACTCGATGAGGTCGCCGACGACCTCGCCGCGGTTGGTCTCGTTGAACACCTCGTGCCGGGCTCCCGGGTAGACGATGGCTTCAACATCCGTGAGTCCGGAGCGTGTGACGTACGCGGCAGCGAGCTTCTCGACACTCTTCTCGCCGCCGAGCGAGTCTTCACTACCGATCATGATCAGCAACGGGAGGTCGTGCTCGAGGTTCTTCGCGGGCTTGCCCAAGAGTCGCAATCCGTCGGGGATTCCGAAGAGTTTCGCGGCGGCCGCGTAGAAGCACAGCGGGTCGGCAACGAACGCGGCCGCGACAGCGGGGTCACGGCTCAACCACTCGAAGCCCGTCGTACCGAGGTGCTTGTGCTTCGCGTTCAGGTCGCCCGAGTTCATGTCGGTGAGCGTGCGGAATGCCGTGCCCGCGAGCACGGCTGCGTCGTACTCCGAAGAGTGCGTGTTGAGGATGATCTGCTCCATGAGCGAGCCCCACGACTGCCCGAGAATAACGAGCGGGATGCCCGGGTTCTCGCCTCGCACGATCGACGTGAATTGGCGCACTCCCTCGATCGTGGCTCGAAGCCCGCCGGGCCCGAGCTTGCCGAGCTTCGACAGATCGCCGTCGTGCTGCTTGACGCCCGTCTTGCCGTGCCCGCGGTGGTCGTCGGCGTAGACGCTGTAGCCGGCCGCGACGAGGTCTGCGGCAAGGGCTTCGTAGCGCAAGGCGTGCTCACCGAGCCCATGAGCGATCTGGATCACTCCCTTCGGCTTCGCCGCCTTCCAGGAGTAGTAGTAGATCGTGACGCCTTGAGCGTCAACAAATGTCGCGTCATTTCGCACCGCGGTGGATTTTGCCAATGGAGCCTCCTTGCCCGATCTCAATCGTAGCGCCGGGCTGTGGACCTCGCGCAGCGGATGCCCGGCTCACGACTCGCGCGTGATCTCGACCTTCACGAACAAGGTGGACCCGAATGGCCCGGCATACACGCCACGCAGCGGGGGCACGTCGTTGTAGTCGCGACCGCGCCCCACGAGCACGTGGCGGTCGCCGATCTCGATGAGGTTCGTGGGGTCGAAGCCGCGCCATGACCCACCGCAGAACCACTCGACCCACGCGTGCGATTCGCCCGCGATCGTCTCGCCGATCTCGGCGCTCGGCTTGGGGTGCAAGTAGCCCGAGACGTAGCGGGCGGGGATGCCGACCGAGCGCAACGCCCCGAGAGCCAAGTGCGCGATGTCCTGACAGACGCCCTTACGCAC
>JANOOQ010000209.1:0-1525 GCA_031421515.1 Leifsonia sp. | reverse complement strand
AAGGCCGCGAGAAAGACTTCGTCTGCCGCGGCCCAAATCGCCTCGGGCACCTCGTCGCCGTCGTAGACGAAGTTGGGGTGCAAGTTGCCGTCGCCCGCGTGCGCAACCGTCGGGATCGTAATGCCGTATCGCGACTCGATGTCACTGATTGCGGCAAACATTGCCGGGAGGGTGCTGCGCGGCACGCACACGTCTTCAATGAGTACTGTGCCAAGCGCATTCATCGCGGGATGGAACGCTCGGCGCATCGCGAACAGCTTTTCGCCCGCTTCGGGTTCCGTCGTGAGTTCGGCCGTGCCTCCCAGCGAGCGGATGCTCGCGACCGCAGCATCCGCTTCGATGCTCGCACCCGGGCCATCGAATTGAACGATGAGCTGAGCCCCGCCCGGATGCTCGATGCCGAGGTGCGCGGCGATCGCCGCCATTGCACTCGCACCAATGAGTTCCATGATCGCGGGATGCAATCCAGACGATGTGAGGACGGCCGACGCTCGAGCCGCGTCGTTCTCGGCCGCGAAATTTGCGCTAATCGTGGCGATCGGCCCTGTCACAAGCGGGAGCAGCTTGACGGTCGCTTCGACGATGACGCCGAGTGTGCCTTCCGACCCGATCATGAGCGCCGTGAAATCCAGGCCAGTAACACCCTTGACCGTACGGTGACCGAGCTCAAGCAATCGCCCATCGGCGAGCACGACCTTGAGCCCGAGCACGGCTTCGCGCGTCACTCCGTACTTCGCACACAAGAGCCCACCCGCGTTGGTCGCGATGTTTCCGCCGACGGTCGAAATCGCGCGGCTCGCGGGGTCGGGCGCGAACCACAATCGCCGATCGAGAATCTGAGCGTTGAGTTCTGCGTTGAGGATGCCCGGCTCGATCACCGCGAGCTCGTCATCAATAGATAGCTCTAGCAATCGGTTCATCGCGAGAGTGGACAACACAATCTCACCCTCGCTCGCGATTGCACCGCCAGCGAGCCCCGTGCCCGCGCCGCGCGTCACTACGGGCGTTCGCGTCTCGCTCGCGATCCGCATGACGGCTTGAACATCTTCGATGGAGCGAGCCGTGACGACCGCGAGTGGCGTGCCAGCAGAGACGTGGCCCGACTTGTCGGCGCGAGCGATCGCAAGATCCACAGGATCGACCGAGACAGCCTCCCCCACGGCTGCGCGCAAGAGACCAACAACGTCGTTCATGCCCCCACTCTAGAGGGCGACCCGCCGTGTCCGATTCCCGCTAGTCAATGCGCCGATCCAGTGTGAGGCTTGTCGTTGTGACCCCAACCGACCAGTCGTTTGCCGAGCAATACCGCGCGCTGTCCTCGCGAGATTCGAGGTTCGACGGTCAATTCATTGCGGGGGTTCACTCGACGGGCATCTATTGCAGACCGAGTTGCTCCGCGATGACTCCGCTCGCTCGAAACGTGAGTTTCTACCGCACGGCCGCGGCGGCACACGAAGCGGGTCTGCGCGCGTGTAAGAGGTGCCAACCCGACGCCGTGCCGGGCTCGCCCGATTGGAATCTGCAC
>JANOOQ010000208.1:0-2788 GCA_031421515.1 Leifsonia sp. | reverse complement strand
ATGACGCGCTGGCTCGTGAGCGCATCCACTACTTCGTGGCGGGCAAGTGCCCCAAATAGCCAGGAGAGCTCGGCGGTGGATCCGACAGACAATTGGGGCGCGTCATCCGGTCCCCGACTGTCTCGCACCAAGTCGAGCAGTGCCGTTCGCATGAGGCCAAGCGATTCGGTTCGTGCGCGAACCGCATCGAGCCCGACCTGACGCAAGAGCACATTCGTTGCGAGGTTGTCGCTCGATGCGCCGATGAGAGTCGCGAGGTCGGCAACCGGCAGCGACGGGGCTTGAAGGTGTTGCCAGATTCCCGAGTCACCGACCGCGTCTCGCGGGGTCTTGTCGAGAATCGCGAATCCCGAGAAATCTCGGCTCGTGAGTCGCGCGGAGACCTCGATGAGCAACAGGATCTTGCCGATGCTCGCCGTCGGCAGAACAATTCGGTCGTCGATCGCGAGAAGCGTCTTGCCCGAATTCAGATCAACAGCACTCGCCGAGACTTGAGCTCCCTCGTATGCGAGCTTTCCGAGCGCACTGAACGTGCTGGAGAAGTTCTCGTCGTCTCCAGCTCCCGAGTGGCGGGCCGCTTGTGGTGCGCGGACACGCTCTCGTCGCTCCTGGGTGCGTGCGGTTTCTACCAAATGGTGACGCGGTCCTTCGGGTCGAGCCACAGCTCGTCTGTCTCGGCTACATCAAAGGTCTCATAGAACTCGTCGATGTTGCGAACGATCTGATTACAGCGGAACTCGTTGGGCGAATGTGGGTCGATCGAGAGAAGACGAATGACCTCTTCGTCTCGCGCCTTGATTTGCCACGCTTGCGCCCACGACAGAAAGAAGCGCTCGGCACCCGTAAGCCCGTCGATCGTCGGCGGCTCCGCTCCCGCGAGCGAGATCAGGTAGGCCTTCCACGCAATCGCAAGGCCACCGAGGTCGCCGATGTTCTCGCCAATCGTGAGCGCGCCGTTGACGAACGACTCGGGAACTTGGCGTGGCGCGAGCGCGTTGTACTGCTCGATGAGCGCTTTAGTTCGCTCTTCGAAGGCAGCACGGTCAGCGGGCGTCCACCAATCAGTGAGCATGCCGTCGCCGTCGTACTTCGACCCCTGATCATCGAAGCCGTGCCCGATCTCGTGGCCAATTACGGCGCCGATCGCGCCATAGTTCGCTGCCGCATCCCGAGTCTCGTCGAAGAAGGGGAATTGCAGGATGGCGGCGGGAAACACGATCTCGTTGAACCCAGGGTTGTAGTACGCGTTGATCGTTTGCGGAGTCATGAACCACTCGTCGCGATCGAGCGGCTGGCCGATCTTTCCGAGTTCACGCTGGAACTCGAACTCGTTGGTCGCTCGCACATTGCCCAGCAAATCGACGGCATCGATGTGAAGGCTCGAGTAGTCGCGCCACTTCACCGGGTACCCGATCTTGGGAGTGAACTTGTCGAGCTTGTCGATCGCGCGAGCTCGGGTCTCGGCGCCCATCCAATCGAGAGTCGTGATCGACTCGCGGTACGCCTCGACGAGGTTCGCGACGAGCACGTCCATGGCAACTTTCGCGGCTTCGGGAAAGTGTCGGTCGACGTAGATGCGGCCAACCGCCTCGCCGAGCGCTCCTTCTACTAGCGAGACACCGCGCTTCCAACGAGCGCGAAGCTCGGGAGTGCCCGTGAGGGTCTTGCCGTAAAAGTCAAAATTGGCAAACACGAAGTCATCAGACAGGTATGCGGCGTTCGAGCGGATGACTTGCCACGCGAGCCAGTCCCGCCATGACACGAGGTTGTCGTCTATCAACACCGACTCAAGCCCCTGCATGAACGAGGGTTGGCGCACGACGACCTCGGCGAAGGACTTGTCGGGCACTCCGAGCGCGTTGAGCCAAACATCCATGTCGACGTCTCCCACAAGAGCATTCGCCGCTTCCCACAACATCGGGTTGTAGGTCTTCTCGCTGTCCCGGGTTGCCACGTTGTCCCAGTGGTGACTCGCGAGCTGCGACTCGAGCGCGACGATGCGAGCCGCGCGAGCGGCGGCATCATCGAGACCGGCGAGCGAGAGCATCCGCTCGACGAAAACCTCATACTTCTTGCGAATCTCGGCGAACTTCTCATCGCGATAGTAGGACTCGTCTGGCAGGCCCAGACCGCCTTGCTCGAGAAACACTAAGTACCGATCGGGCTGACCCGGGTCGTTGTCGACGAAGACCTGGAAGAATCCGGGGGATCCGCCGCGCTCGAGGCGACCAAGGGTTTCGAGCACGCCGTTGATCGAAGAGACCTTTTCTGCCTCAGCGATGAGGTGCTCGATCGGTTTCGCGCCGAGCGCCTGAACCCGCGCCTCGTCCATGAAGCTCGCATATAGGTCACCGACCTTGCGCTCTTGCGTTCGCGGTTTGGCAGACTGAGACTCGACGATGATGTCTCGCACTGCCTTCTCGGCTTCCTCGGCAAGTAAATAGAACGAACCATATCTGGCCTTATCGCCCGGAATCTCGGTGCGAGCTATCCAGGCCCCATTGACGTGACGGAACAGATCGTCTTGCGGGCGGATCGTGGAATCGAGTTCGTCGATCGCAATTCCGGAAATGAGGGGAGTTTCGGCGCTCATGGACACCAAGACTAGTTCGGTAATCCTCCTCGTTCACGACGACCAGTTCGGGCAGGTCACGTCCCGTGGAGTGGTGTAATTTCCGGCTGGTGAGCGTCGCGTTGTCGACGTTGTGAGCCATCGTGCGATGGTCAGTGAGTAGTTCCGTTCAAAGTTCTCTCACAGAAAGACACAACACACGATGGCTCTTGACCA
>JANOOQ010000207.1:0-2583 GCA_031421515.1 Leifsonia sp. | reverse complement strand
GGTCTCGTCAGCGGCTACTCGAACTCGGCCCCCTAGGTTTCGCTTCCGCGTTACGCGCCCAAACCGCCCTCGCCGTCACGGAGACGACCTTCCGCGACGCGCACCAGTCACTTCTCGCTACACGCGTGCGCACGCGAGACCTCGTCGCAGTGCTTCCCCACGTCGCTCGACTCACGCCGCAGCTCCTCTCGGTTGAGGCGTGGGGAGGGGCGACGTACGACGTCGCGTTGCGGTTCCTAGGGGAGGACCCGTGGGAGCGGCTCTCAACAATGCGAGACGCGCTGCCCAACGTCGCTATCCAAATGCTCTTGCGCGGCCGTAACACTGTCGGCTATACGCCCTACCCGACAGAAGTGACCGATGCGTTTGTGCGCGAGGCGGCCGCGAGCGGTGTCGACATCTTTCGAATCTTCGATGCCCTCAATGATGTTTCGCAAATGCGACCCGCGATCGACTCGGTGCTCGAGACAGGTCACGCGGTTGCCGAAGTGGCTGTGTGTTACACGGGGGATCTGCTCGACCCGAGCGAGACGCTCTACACGCTGGACTACTATTTGCGGCTCGTCGAGCAAGTCGTCGAGGCGGGCGCCCACATCGTCGCGATCAAAGACATGGCCGGACTTCTGCGTGCAGAAGCCGCATTCGAGCTTGTAACAGCACTTCGGGCCCGGTTCGATCTTCCCGTGCACGTACACACTCACGACACGGCAGGTGGCCAACTAGCGACGCTGCTCGCGGCGTCGCGCGCGGGAGCAGACGCGGTTGATGTCGCGAGTGCTCCGATGGCCGGCACGACGAGCCAGCCGTCGGCATCCGCTCTCGTCGCGGCTCTCGCTCACACTGAACGAGACACGGGCCTCTCCCTTCAAGCCGTTTCGGATCTCGAGCCGTATTGGGAGGCCGTTCGACGCGTCTACAAGCCGTTCGAGTCGGGCCTACCGGGGCCAACGGGTCGCGTCTATCACCACGAGATCCCGGGTGGCCAACTCTCCAACTTGCGCCAACAAGCCATTTCGCTCGGCCTCGGCGATCAGTTCGAGAAGGTCGAAGACTGGTATGCAGCAGCGAACCGCATCCTGGGCCGCCCGCCCAAGGTCACTCCGTCGTCAAAGGTCGTGGGCGACCTCGCGCTGTCACTCGCGGCGGCGAACGCAGATCCAGACGACTTCGAGCAGCATCCCGAGAAGTACGACATCCCGGACTCGGTCATCGGCTTCATGGCCGGCGAGCTCGGAGAACTTCCCGGCGGTTGGCCCGAACCCTTCCGGTCGAAAGTTCTCAAGGGTCGCACGGTAAAGATCGGTGTCGAACCCATTAGCGCCGAGGATGCCGCGTCGCTCGAAGGTGAATCGATCGAGCGTCGCGCGACCCTCAATCGGTTGCTTTTTGCCGCTCCGACCAAGATCTTCGAACAGGGTCGCGAGACCTACGGCGATCTGTCCAAAGTCGACACGATCGATTACCTCTACGGTTTGCGCCAAGGGGCCGAGCACATCATCGAGATCAGCAAGGGCGTGAGTCTTTACGTCGGTCTCGAAGCGATCGGTGAAGCCGACGATAAGGGCATGCGCACTGTCATGGCGACACTCAACGGTCAATTGCGTCCCGTGTTCGTTCGTGACTACAGCATCACTGTCGACACCAAGACGGCGGAGAAAGCGGATGCCGCCAAGCCCGGACACGTCGCGGCACCCTTCTCGGGTGTCGTCACACTTCAGGTCGAAGTGGGAGCGACGGTCGAGGCTGGACAAAGCGTCGCATCCATCGAGGCAATGAAGATGGAGGCGGCGATCACGGCGACCGTGGGAGGCACCGTCAAGCGGCTCGCGATTCCCGTGACGCAGCAAGTCGATGCGGGCGACCTGCTGCTAGAGATCGAAGCGTGACTCCGCGACGATGACTGAACGCGCGATCCGCCTCTTTGGCGACCCGGTACTTCGCTCTGTGTGCGACCCGATCACACTGGGGGATGGCCGAGCCGCAGCCCTCGTGACCGACTTGCTCGAGACCGTGGGGCTCCCCGGCCGAGCCGGCCTCGCCGCCAACCAAATCGGGGTTGGCCTGCGCGCATTCAGCTACAACATCGACGGAGAAATCGGGTACGTCATCAACCCCGCGCTCGTCGAGGTTTCGGGCGAGCGACAACTCGTCGAAGAAGGCTGTCTCTCGGTTCCCGGATTCTACTTTCCGCGACTCCGCTACCCGTTCGCGCGCGTGGTTGGAGTCGATCTCGATGGCGCCCCGGTCGAGCTCAGCGGAGACGGATTAATGGCTCAAGCCCTCCAACACGAGGTAGACCATCTTGATGGTCACCTTTACATTGAAGGGCTTGAGCCTGACACTAAGCGGGATGCAATGCGCCTCATCAGGCAAGCAGCCTGGTACTGACGCTCGCGTAGCTAGATCGATATGCCTTCGGTGGGCGCCCCCATGTACATGCCCTCGATGACGTCGGCGAAGTCCTTGAGGATTACGTCGCGCTTGATGCTCAACTTGGGCGTGAGGTGTCCACTAGCATCCGTGAGTTCGGCGTTGAGTACCTCGAACTTGCGGATCGACACGGCGCGCGAGACCTTTGCGTTT
>JANOOQ010000206.1:0-7009 GCA_031421515.1 Leifsonia sp. | reverse complement strand
CTTCGTGTGCGGGCCCAACGGCTTCGTAGCGGCGGCCGCCGACCACCTCATCGCGGCGGGGCACGACCCGCTCACGATCAAGACGGAGCGGTTCGGCGGGGACTGACAGCTGATCGAGTAGGCCCAAGGCCGTATCGAGATCCCCGGTAGCCTCGACCCATGCCCAGTGACTTCTCGATGCGCGCGATGAACGGCATCCACCGCTTCGCCATGGCCGTGACCGGCGGACGGTTCGGGTGGAACCTGGGCGGGATGCCCGTGCTTGAGCTCACGACGACGGGCCGCAAGTCCGGCCAGCGGAGGAGCACGATGCTCACGGCCCCGCTCGTACTCGGAGACTCCTACGTGGTCGTTGCGTCGCGCGGCGGCGACGACGTGCATCCGGCCTGGTTCCTCAACCTCCGCGATAACCCCACCGTCGAGACGGTGATCGAGGGGCGGCCGAGCCAGACCCGCACGGCGCGCATCCCGGCCGACGCCGAGCGCGCCGAGCTGTGGCAGCGCATCATCGCGAAGCACCGCAACTACGCCGAGTACCAGACTAGGACGACGCGGCAGATCCCACTCGTGGTGCTCGACCCCGCTTAGGGGGCCGGTGCGCCGCGCCGCAGCCGGGAGTACGCGATGCCTAGCGACGCGACCGCGAGTATTAATGCGGCAATTGCCACGACGTATATTGCGACGCTAACAACCCCGGTCGAGAACTCGAGGAACGGGTAGGGGAACCAGGCCGTGATCGCGCCGCGTACGAGGGTAAATGCCACCCACGCGAGCGGGTAGATGATGACGATGCGCAGGGCAGTCCACCGCAAGCGCGGACGCCCCGGGGTGAACAGCCAGTCGAGCAGCACGAAGAGCGGGATCCATACGTGCATGATCTCGCCCGGCCACGGGGCGACGACGTAGCCCTCATCCGGGATGCCGCGCAAGAGCAGGTTGTAGACCCCTGCAGTGACGACGGAGTACGCGAGCACCGACAGGCGCATCGTCGTATAGAGCACGGTGTCGGCCGGCGAGCGCCACGCCATGACGCCTCCGACGAGCAGCACAACGATCGTGATCATCGCGCCCTGCATGGTGAAGTAGCTGAAGTACTCCCCCGGAACCATGTCGTTGTTGACGACCTTCTCAACGATCTGGGAGACCAGGGCGACCGCGAGCGTGAGTCCGGCCATGAGACGCAGGACCCCGGCGACGCGACGAGTGGTGGACACAGGAGGCTGGGGCGACGACACAGTCATCACTCCAGCCTAGAGGGCGCGACCGCTACTCTTCGAACGCCTCGGCGGCCCGCGCAATCCTCCCGCAACACGACAACGGCCGCCCCGATGGACGGCCGTCGAATCGCGTTCGTGAGGCTTCGCGCCTGAGCGCAGTTGGGTCGGCGTTAGCGCGCCGCCGAACCCTCGGTGTAGTCCTGATCCTGCTGCTTCCACGCGAAGAGCGCACGCAGCTTCTGCCCCGTTGCCTCGATGGGGTGAGCCGCGCCCTTGGCGCGCAATTCGAGAAACTCGGGGGCTCCTGCATCCTGATCCGCAATGAAGCGAGTCGCGAACGCACCGGACTGGATGTCCTTGAGAACGGCTTGCATGTTCTCCTTGACCGACGGGTCGATCACGCGCGGGCCTGAGACGTAGTCGCCGTACTCGGCCGTGTCGGAGACGCTCCACCGCTGCTTCGCGATGCCGCCCTCCCACATGAGGTCGACGATGAGCTTGAGCTCGTGGAGCACCTCGAAGTACGCAATCTCGGGCTGGTAGCCGGCCTCGATGAGCGTCTCGAATCCGTACTGAACGAGTTGCGACGTGCCGCCACACAGCACGGCTTGCTCGCCGAACAGATCGGTCTCGGTCTCTTCGGTGAAAGTCGTCTTGATGACGCCCGCGCGGGTTCCACCGATCGCCTTGGCGTAAGACAGAGCGACGTCCCACGCGTGACCCGAAGCGTCGCGCTCGACGGCGATGATGTCGGGGATACCACGGCCCGCAACGAACTCGCGACGCACCGTGTGACCGGGAGCCTTAGGAGCGATGAGAATCACGTCGACGCCTTCGGGTGCATCGATGTAGCCGAAGCGGATGTTGAATCCGTGAGCAAAGGCAAGCGTCTTGCCCGCCGTGAGCTTGCCCTTGATGCTGTCGTTGTAGATCGCGCGCTGGTGCTGGTCGGGCGCGAGGATCATGATGAGGTCGGCCCACTCGGTCGCGTCAGCAACGTTAAGCACCGAGAAACCGTCTTCTTGAGCCTTGGCCGTCGACTTCGAGCCGTCCTTGAGGGCGACCTTCACCTCGACACCGGAGTCGCGCAGGTTTTGCGCGTGAGCGTGGCCTTGCGAGCCGTATCCGACGATCGCGACCTTCTTGCCCTGGATGAGCGAGATGTCCGCGTCGTTATCGTAGAGAAGTTCTGCTGCCACTGTTTCGTTCCTTTGTCTTGTTGGTGCGGTCTCGATATGCGCTTCGCGCTACTCGACCAGCGGGTTGTCAGTTTTTGAAAACGCGTTCGGTAATGCTCTTTGAGCCGCGCCCGATCGCGAGGAGTCCGCTTTGCGCGATTTCCTTGATTCCGTATGGTTCGAGCACGCGCAAGAACGCCTGGATCTTGCCCGAGTCGCCGGTGGTTTCGATCACGAGGGCGTCGGTTGCGACATCCACTACACGCGCTCTAAACAAATGCACGGCCTCGAGCACTTGCGATCGAGTCGTGTTGTCGACGCGCACCTTGATGAGCAAGTGCTCTCGCGTGACCGATTGGTCGGGGTCTAGCTCGACGATCTTGATGACGTTGATGAGCTTGTTGAGTTGCTTCGTTACTTGCTCGAGCGGCAACTCGTCGACGTCAACGACGACCGTAATGCGCGAGAGGCCCTCGATCTCGCTCTTGCCCACGGCGAGAGACTCGATGTTGAACCCGCGCCGCGCGAAGAGACCGGCGACTCGCGTGAGCAATCCGGGTTTGTCCTCGACGAGGAGGGAGAGTACGTGGCTCATAGCCCAGCTCCGCAGGAAATAAACATCACTCCTCTTCCCACTCTGGGGCGTGATCGCGTGCATATTGCACGCTCGAATTGCCGACGCCCTGTGGCACCATGGGCCACACCATCGCGTCGCGGCTCACGACGAAGTCGATCACGACAGGACGATCGTTGGTTTCGAGCGCGAGCTTGATCGCTGCATCCACTTCCTCTTGCTTCGTCACTCGAATCGCGAGACAGCCGTAGGCCTCACCCATCTTGACGAAGTCGGGGATCATGACCGTGTCGTGACCCGTGTTGAGATCCGTGAACGAGTGACGACCGTCGTAGAAGAGCGTTTGCCACTGGCGAACCATTCCGAGGCTCGAGTTGTTGATGATCGCGACCTTGATCGGAATCTCGTTGATCGTGCACGTCGCGAGTTCTTGATTCGTCATCTGGAAGCAGCCGTCGCCATCGATCGCCCACACGACGCGATCGGGGTTCGCGACCTTCGCACCCATCGCCGCCGGCACGCCGTAGCCCATCGTGCCCGCTCCACCTGAGTTGAGCCACGCATTGGGACGCTCGTACTTGATGAACTGTGCCGCCCACATTTGGTGCTGGCCGACGCCCGCGGCGTAGATCGCTTCGGGGCCCGTGAGTTCGCCGATGCGCTGAATGATCTGCTGCGGCGAGAGCAGTCCGTCTTCGGGCATCGTGAAGCCGAGCGGGTATTGCGTGCGCAGTAAATCGAGTCGCCCCCACCACGCCTTATAGTCGGGCTTCTTCTTAGCGGATACTTCGGCAAACGCCGCCATCAGATCGACGATGACATCTTTAGCGTCGCCAACAATCGGCACATCGGCGGCCCGGATCTTGCCGATCTCGGCGGGGTCGATATCGACGTGCACGATCTTGGCGAGCGGAGCGAATTCGCTCGGCTTGCCCGTGACGCGGTCGTCGAAGCGCGCACCCAGTGCGATGAGTAGATCGGACTCCTGCAGGGCCAACACCGCGGGAACGGAGCCGTGCATTCCGGGCATCCCGAGGTGAAGTTTGTGGGAGTCGGGGAACGCACCGCGCGCCATGAGCGTCGTGACTATCGGCGCACCGACCTTCTCGGCGAGTTCGAGGAGCTCCTTCGACGCCTCGGCGCGGATGACTCCACCGCCGACGTAAAAGACGGGGCGCTCTGCCTCGGCGAGCAATTGAGCTGCCGCTTGCACTTGCTTGCCGTGAGCCTTCATGACGGGGCGATACCCCGGCAGATCAACCTTGGGCGGCCAAATGAAAGGCGCGCTTTTTTGCTGGCAGTCCTTGGTGACGTCGACGAGCACGGGCCCGGGGCGCCCCGTGGTAGCGATGTGGTACGCCGCCGCGAGCGTCGCGGGGATGTCCTCGGGCTTGGTCACAAGAAAGGAGTGCTTGGTAATGGGCATCGTGATGCCCACGATGTCTACCTCTTGGAACGCGTCGGTACCCATTGAGGTTGAGAACACTTGACCCGTGATCGCGAGCAGCGGCACCGAGTCCATGTGGGCGTCTGCGATTGCCGTGACGAGGTTAGTTGCGCCCGGGCCGGATGTCGCGATCGCAACACCCACGCGTCCGCTTGACGACGCGTACCCCTCTGCCGCATGGCCAGCACCTTGTTCGTGACGCACGAGGATGTGGCGAATCGTCTTTGAGGCCATGAGCTCGTCGTAGAACGGCATGATGGCACCGCCCGGCAGGCCGAAGACGTCGGTAATTCCGAGGTGCTCGAGCGAGCGCAAGATCGCGCCCGAACCCGTGAGAATTTCGGGGCCCGTCGACTTCGGTCTCGGCGTGGAGTCCGTAGGCATGAATGATTCCTTTAGTGGTCTGGTCAAAGGTGGGCGATCAACCCGTGACCGCGCCCTGGGATGCGGAGCGAACGAGTCGAGAGTATTTCGCGAGAACGCCACGGGTATAGCGCGGTGGAAGGGGAGCCCAGCCGTCTCGGCGAGCTTCCAGCTCTGCCGGCTCGACCAGTAGGTCAAGCGAGCGAGCTGCGATATCGACCCGTATCAGATCACCATCGCGCACGAAGGCAATGGGACCTGCATCCACTGCTTCGGGAGCTATGTGGCCGATACACAGTCCGGTTGTGCCGCCTGAGAACCTGCCGTCCGTCAAGAGTAGTACATCTTTGCCCAGGCCAGCGCCCTTGATCGCGGCTGTGATCGCGAGCATCTCGCGCATTCCTGGGCCGCCCTTGGGGCCTTCATAACGGATGACGACGATGTCACCGGCGCTGATCTCGCCGTTCGTGAGGGCATCCATGGCGAGGCGTTCGCGCTCGAAAACTCGAGCCGGGCCCTCAAAGACTTGAGTGTCGAAACCGGCCGTCTTAACAACGGCGCCTTCGGGAGCGAGTGACCCGTGCAGGATCGTGATCCCGCCGCTCGCGTGGATGGGGTTGTTGAGCGTGCGCACAACCTCACCATCGAGCGGGCCCGGATTCAGTGCCTCAAGGTTCTCGGCCATGGTCTTGCCGGTCACGGTGAGTGTGTCGCCGTGCAGCAGTCCGGCATCCAGCAGCGCCTTCAGCACGACCGGCACGCCCCCCTGACGATCGACGTCGTTCATGACGTATTTTCCGAACGGCTTCAGATCACCGATGTGAGGCACACGGTCACCGATGCGGTTGAAGTCGTTGAGACTCAGGTCGACTTCGGCCTCGTTGGCGATGGCCAGCAGGTGCAGCACGGCATTGGTAGAGCCACCAAAGGCCATCAGCACGGTGATCGCGTTCTCGAATGCCTCTCTCGACAGGATGTCGCGAGCCGTGATGCCCTCGCGCAGCAGACCGACAACGGCTTCGCCGCTTCGGTGCGCGTAATAGTCGCGGCGCCGATCGGCGGACGCGGGACTCGCGCTGCCGGGAAGACTCATGCCGAGCGCCTCGGCGATGCTCGCCATCGTGTTTGCGGTGTACATGCCGCCACACGCACCCTCACCCGGCGCGAACGCGCACTCGATGCGTTTGGCATCCTCGAGACTCATCTTGCCCGCGCGCACGGCGCCAACCGCCTCAAACGAGTCGATGATCGTGATTTCTTTCTCGGTGCCATCGCTGAGCTTGACCCAACCCGGCGCGATCGAGCCCGCGTAGAGAAATACGCTCGCGAGATCTAGGCGGGCGGCTGCCATGAGCATTCCGGGGATCGACTTATCGCAACCCGCGAGAAGCACCGAGCCGTCAAGGCGCTCGGCTTGCATGACGACCTCGACGGAGTCGGCAATGACCTCGCGGCTCACGAGCGAAAAGTGCATTCCCTCGTGGCCCATCGAGATGCCGTCTGACACCGAAATCGTGCCGAACTGGAGCGGATATCCCCCACCTCCGTGCACGCCCTCTTTAGCGGCTTGCGCGAGCCGATCGAGGCTCAAGTTGCACGGTGTGATCTCGTTCCACGAGCTGGCAATACCGATCTGGGGCTTGTCCCAGTCGGCGTCGCCCATACCGACGGCGCGCAGCATCCCGCGCGATGTTGTGGCTTCGATTCCGTCGGTGACGGTGCGGGAACGCGGCTTGATATCGTGTGCGGAATTGGAACGCTGAGACATGTTATGAGGGTAGCGCGTTCGCAAGGTGAGTCATTGCTCGTGCACATCGCCCTCGCGCAAGTCCGCAAGCAGCACGAGCGCATGGGCGACTTGCGTCGGCCCCGGCACTCGGAAGTTGGCGAGCGTCGCGCCTTCACCGCTCTTGAGCCCGACGTCGTCTGCCGTAAGGGCGGCGAATGCGTCCTCGTCAGTGGAGTCGTCCCCCGCGTAAAAAACTGCGTCGGCTTCGGTGTACCGGCGCAAGTGCTCGACAGCCTCACCCTTGGTCGTTGAGCGCACCGAGAACTCGAGCACGTTCTTGCCTTCGCGAATCGTGAGCTCGGCGACCTCCGCGGTCGCCTCGCTTCGAGCGACGAGATGAGCGACGCGACTGTTGTGATCCGTCGCGAGGCGCGTGTGCAAAGCGAAGCCAGCGGGTTTGGGTTCAAGCCACACATGGTCGACAGAATCTGCAACCTCGCC
>JANOOQ010000205.1:0-8685 GCA_031421515.1 Leifsonia sp. | reverse complement strand
GTCTTGCGGAATGTGTGCGGGGTGATGTCGCTCAGGTCGAGGTCCTCCGGCAGCCCCGCCGACGCGAGCACGGCGCGAAGCTGGCGGCGCAGATTGTTCGGGGAGATGAACGTGCCGTTGCGGGTGCTGAAGATCGGGTGATCGTCGGGCACGTTGCCCAGCATCGCGAGCCGTGAGCGAATGGCTTGGGCCGTGTAGCTCGGCACGGCGATGATTCGCCAGTCCTTCGAGTGCTTGACCTGAGGCTGCCGATACAGACTGTGCCCCCTGCGCTGCACGAGTGTTCCGCTGATCGTGACCTCCGGTGGCGAGACGGTCATGTCGACGTCGCACTTGCGGATCGCCAGCGCTTCGCCGATGCGCGCAGAGGTGCCAAGGATCGTTTCGATGACGTCGGCGAGCTGACCGTCGGGCTTGGGCCCGTGCACTTTCTCGCCCGTGCGCCACTTCGCCACGGCGTCGCGCAGCCGCGCAAGTTCGGCGTGGTCGAGGCTGCGAATCTCCTTGCGTCCGCGCGGAACGGGCGCGGTGTCGCGCACCGGGTTCTTGCCTACCGCGTCGTGTCGCACGGCGAGATCAAAGACCAGCGCGAGCACGATCTTGGCCCGACGGGCGCGCGACGGGTGTTCGGGTGCCAGTGCCTTCAGGAATCGATCGACGCGGCCGACGGTCAGCTCCCTTAGCCGCAACTGACCGAGCGCCGGGAGCACAACTACCTCCAGGCTGCGCTCGTAGGCATCGAGCGTCTGCGGAGCCTGCCGTCCAGTAACTCGGACCTCCTCCAGCCAGTAGCTCGCGAGGTCGCGCAGGCTGGTGTTGCGATCCAGGTCGCTATCGCCCGCCGCGCCAGCTTGTTCGGCGATCTTCGCCTTGAGCGCGTTCGTGGCCTTTGTCTCGCTGGTTGCCGTGGCCTGGATGCGGAGGTAGTCGCCGTCCATGTCGCGGTAACGCGTGGTGGCCGCATACTTCGCCCCGAGCTTCCTTACCGAGATCGACCCGTAGGTGCCCAGCGGCTGAACAGGGCGGCTCACGACTGCTCCTCCAGCCAGTCGATCACGTGACTCTCGGGGTAGCGCAGCGCACGCCCCACCTTGACCGCGCGAGGACCGACCTTCTGCGTGCGCCACTCGTAGAGCGTCTTGACCGGCACGCCGAGATAGTCCGAAAGCTGCTGCACCGTGAGCAGTCGCTCAAGGCGGCTTGGCGGCTCTGCGAAGGGGCGAGGCTCGTTCATACCTCGTAGGTAGGAACGGACTCCCGGCACCACCCGGAAGTGGGCGGGGAACACCCCGAAACAACGGGATGATGAGGCCCGCGGACGGCGGGCCCGTGGGGGTTTTTGACGAGTTTCTGACGACTTGAGTGTCGCTGAGGGTATGGGTGAAAACACCGGCGCCCCGTAGTTGTTAGGTAACTACGGGGCTCAGGCCCTATGACTGGTGCACCCCCTGGGACTTGAACCCAGAACCCACTGATTAAGAGTCAGTTGCTCTGCCAATTGAGCTAGAGGTGCGCGCGACCCGCGAGTGCATCAGTGGGCCGACGAACAAGATTAGCATGAGTAACAGACCAAGGGAGATCGATGACTGAGCGCCTCGAAGCGGGAGCCGCGGCTCCTGAGTTCACACTGAAGAACCAGAGCGGAGCATCCGTCTCCCTCTCTGATTTTCGGGGTCAGAAGGTCATCGTGTACTTCTACCCCGAGGCGATGACCGAAGGATGTGTCACGCAAGCGTGCGACTTTCGCGACAATGCGAACTCGCTGGGGTCGGCGGGATACACCGTGCTCGGAATCTCTCGGGATGCCCCCGAGAAGCTCGCCGAGTTCGCGAAGCGCGACCGCCTCAACTTCGAGCTGTTGAGTGATCCCGACCACGAAGTGCACGAGCGCTACGGAGTGTGGGGTGAGAAAAGCCTCTACGGCCGGCTCGTAATTGGGGTTACCCGCTCGACTTTCGTCGTTGACGAGACGGGTGTACTCACGCACGCCCTCTACGCCGTCAAGGCGAAGGGTCACATCTCGATGTTGCGCAAAAGACTCAAGCTCGTTTAGGCATCGCGCCGCGAGGTCGCCGCGACGACGGGCGGAGTGAAGAGCAACACAAGCACGACTAGCGCGGGCACCAGAAGGAGCCAGCCGATGTCTGGTCGAGCGAAGAATCCCTGGAACGCACCGACGGCTACGGCGATCTGCAGCACTTGCCACACGACGGTCGCTCCTCGCACCCACGGGCTCCCGCGCAGAATGTGCACGACGATGAGCGCGAGCCACACGGTCGCGCCAATACACAGCACCGTGAGGGCGATCGCACTCGCGAACGAGGTGGGTGTCGCGGTCAGCAGTTCGATGATGAGGTAAGTGGATGCGACGGCCATGAGCACACCCTCGGCCCCGACTAACACTGCAAGCGCTACCACCAACGGATGTTTACCCGATGAACTCACAGCGTTTCCCTTCAGAAAACCATTGATTTGCATCTTTCGATATGAGAGTCTATGGGAGGTTGATTTCACGCTCCCAGGGTCGCGAGCGGTTCCCCCAGTTGTCTCTCACCCACGAACAATCAGGCTGCCTTCTCGACAGAGCTGGTACCTGCCGCGCGGTCTAGTCCACCGCGAGCACCGAAGGAGTACCACCATGGATTGGCGCGATAAGGCCTCTTGCCTCACTGCAGACCCCGAGCTGTTCTTCCCCGTTGGTAACACGGGCCCCGCTGTCGACCAGATCGACAAGGCGAAGGCAGTGTGCGGTCGTTGCTCGGTGACCGAGATGTGCTTGCAGTACGCGCTCGACACGTCGCAAGACTCCGGTGTCTGGGGCGGCTTGAGTGAAGACGAGCGTCGCGCCCTCAAGCGTCGCGCCGCTCGCGCGCGCCGCGCTTCCTAGGTTCGGCAAGGCTGGTCGAGTAGCCCGCAGGGCGAATCGAGACCCCTCGGTTTCGATACACGACGCCGTAACCGACCCAGCGCTCGTAACCGACCCAGCGCAGCTGGTTCGGCGCTGGCGTCGCAGAATCGCTGTGCGATTCCCTTAGCTCCAGCGCGCTACGCGAGTCCCTTAGCTCCAGCGCGCTAACCCGCCTTCGTAAGCCACGTCAGCGGAATATCGATCGTCACTTCCGTGCCGCGCCCTACGAGGGTGTGCCAGTCGATCGTTCCGCCGAGCTCGCCCTGAATAAGGGTTCGCACAATTTGCGTTCCGAGCCCCGACCCCACCTTGCCTTCAGCGAGGCCCACTCCGTTGTCGCGCACCTTCACGCTCAACAAGTCGTCGGTCCGAGCCGCGACAATTTCGACTTCACCGTCGCTCTTGCCAGCGAGCCCGTGCTCGACGGCGTTTGTCACTAGTTCCGTAAGGGCGAGCGCAAGTGGCGTCGCGTATTCGCTCGGGAGCGTACCGAAACTGCCCGTGGACTTCGGATGCACGGTCGTCGTCGCACTCGACGCGACCTCCGCAATCAGCAGGAGCACGCGATCAAACACGGCATCGAAGTCGACGTTTTGGTTGAGCCCCTCCGAAAGCGTGTCGTGCACGACGGCAATTGCAGCGACTCGACGCATGGCTTGGCCCAGCGCGTCACGAGCCACTTCGTTGTGGGTTCGGCGAGCCTGAATCCTCAAGAGTGATGCGACCGTCTGGAGGTTGTTCTTGACCCGATGGTGGATCTCGCGGATCGTGGCATCCTTCGTGATGAGCTCTCGCTCTTGATGCCGCACTTCGGTCACATCGCGGCACAGCACGATCGCGCCGACACGCTCACCCCGGTTACGAATCGGGATCGTGCGCAGCGACACCGTCACGCCGCGCGCTTCGATGTCGGTTCGCCACGGTGCGCGGCCCGTCACGACGAGGGGCAGTGACTCATCGACCGTGAGGCGACCGTGTAACAGCTCCGTCGTGACTTCCGCGAGGGACTCCGCTTCGAGCTCGCCGGCAAAGCCCATGCGGTTGAACGCCGAGAGGGCGTTGGGGCTCGCGAACGTCACGATCCCGTCGACGTCGAGTCGAATGAGGCCGTCGGATGCGCGGGGGGCCGCTCGGCGTGGCGCTGACGGTGCTCCGGGGTCTGGAAAGTCCCCGTGCGCGATCATTGCAAAGAGGTCGTTAGCGCAATCGTTGAATGTGAGCTCTTGCCGGCTTGGTGTGCGCGCCTCGCTCAGATTCGTGTGGCGGGTGATGACGGCGACGGGCGAGTCGGTCGTTTGGCTTCCAGTCGGATTCAACCGGCGCAAGACGGGTACGGCGCGCACACGCGTTGGGGTTTCTTCGTACCAATCGGGAGCCGACGTGTCAACGATCTTGGAGCTCTCGAACGCCTCGGTGACTTGCGCCTTCCATTCGGGTCGAATGGCTTGGCCGACGAAGTCGCGGTAGAAGAGCGTCGCCGAGCTCGAGGGCCGGGCGTGTGCGACCGCGACGAAACTGCCCTCGGCGCTCGGCACCCACAGCACGATGTCGGCGAAGGCGAGGTCGGCGAGCAACTGCCAGTCGCCGACGAGCAAGTGCAACCACTCGATGTCCGCATCGCTCGAGCGGCCTTGCGCCTGAACGAGATCACTGAGGGTGGACACGGCTTCAAGGGTAACGGCTGGGTGCCTAGCCGCAGCGCACTAGCGCCTTCGCCGCCGATGCCCGCTGGCCGTGGGAGCGAACCGCGACGCAACCAGGTCGCGTATCGCAACTCGCGCGGGCGACCGCGGCGCGACATCCACGAGTGATCGCCCGCTCAAGACAGCACCGTCGAGCGCCGACTGGTCGTGCGGCACGAGCACGGGCGACTCGATGCCGCCGAATCTCGAGAGTGTTTGAGTCACTTGGCCCGCTGGATTCATGCCAATAGCGGATGCCCGCACTCGATTCATGACGACCGTGAGGTTCGTGGTTGCCGCGGCTTCGATGAGGTCGACGTGAGCTCGTAAGAAGCGGGACAACCCGATCGTGTCAGCCGCGCCGACCGCGACCACGTGGTCGGCTTCGTGTACAGCCGTGATGGTCGAGGCGTTGCGCCGCGGGGCGAAGAGGTCGCTCGAAATCTCTTCGTCGTTCTCGAGGCTCGACCCCGTGTCGAGCACCGTGAATTCGACCCACTCGCGACACTGCGCGATCGTCGCCCGCACTCGATCTGCCGAGAGCTCGGGCCAGCGGCTCGCACGACCGATACCCGTGAGCACCCAAAACCCGCCAGCGGGTGATTCGTAGCGCTCCCCGATGCGCTCGAGCTCGGCGCGATTGAGGCTGTCGGAGCCAGCGAGCCGACATGCGGCGGCAAACCCGGGCGCTTCGTCGAGCATCCCGAGGCACGGCGCGATCGAGGCGCCGGTAGTGTCGCAATCCGCGAGCGCGACCGAGTGCCCGAGGGCGGCGAGTTCGGCGGCGATTCCAATCGCAATCGTCGTGCGGCCCGGAGCGCCGGCCGGTCCCCATACCGCGATGACTTGGCCACGCCGCGCCTCGGGCACTACCACGCGAGCCGGCGCACGTGCGCCCATGCAGGCACGCTCAATCGTGGGCCAGTCGGCCGAGGCATCCTCTGTCTCGAATAGCCCCATGGATGCCGCGTGCCGCCGTTCAACATCCGTCTCGACGAGTGCGACGAGCCGAACTCCCGTCGCGTCGCACGCTGCGAGGAGCACGTCACTCAAGTAGGACGCACCCGCGCCGACGATCACGACCTCGGGCCGCGCGGTCGCGAGCGCGATCCGCAGCGACTCAGCGCTCGTGGCTCGTGCGACGACCTCGTGGCCGTAGCGCACAGCATCCCGCTCAAGTCGAGCCTCGAGCGCCGGCGGCACAGCGAACGCGATTCGTGTCACGGCAGGGTCGCCGGAATGACCGTGAGCACGTCGCCGTGCGCGACGGCGTCGAGCACGCGAGCGAGGCGAATTCGCGGCACGAGCACTTCGATCGCGGTCGTCTCGCCCCCCGCGACGATCGATTCGCTCTCGAGCAAGCGCACGACGATCGCTCCCATCACGATCGTCGCTGGCGGCCCAAAGCCCTGGTCTTGCGTCTCGCGCGAGCTCCACACGTCGACGAGCGAGCCGGCACTGATGGATGCCGGGAGCTGCCCGTCGACATCGAGAATGAGCGAGGCGAGCCGCAGTCCGTCGGCGCTGCCGACCGCGGATGCCGGCACGAGTTCGCCCGCCAAAACCGAGCGACCCACGACAAGCCCCGTAGCGGGAATGCTGCCAGGCACGAGGTAGAGCTCGGCCGCCGCATCCAGTCGCACGGGTGTCACGTCGAGGTCGCCCACAAATACGAGATCCCCGGGCGCGAGCGACGAGGCCGCCGAATACACGTCGATCGTCTCATCGGCCGACGCGACGATCGCGTAGACACCCGCGACTGACCCGAGCACGAGGAGCACCCCGATAAACAATCTCGGATCGGCGGCAGAGGTTCGCTTCTTCTTCATGTCGGCTATCGTGGCTACTCCGCCGATTCACGGCAAAAGTTATCCACACCCGCCCCACGGTGTTTGCCGCTCACTCATAATCGAGTTATGGACGACGCCAACACCGAAGGCCTCGGTCGATTCCTCACACTCGCCGACACCGCCGAATTGCTCAACATCTCCCCCAAACAGACCTATGCGCTCATCCGATCGGGCGAGCTTCCCGCCATCAAAGTCGGCACTAGTGGTCACTGGCGCATCGAGCGCTCGGTCATCGAGGCCTACATCGACGCGATGTACGAAGAAACTCGGCGCATGAGTTTGTGGAACCAATCCGAGTTCGCTGACCTCGCTGAATCCGCATTCGGCGAATCGCGAGTGCACTAGAGCCGCACCGCGAGCACGGCTGCGAGAGGCACGAGCCGCACTTCGCTTACGGCCGAGTCGCGGCGGGCCGTGCCGCTCTCGTGCATCGCGACGTCGATGTGATCGCGACCGACCCGATCGATCGTGCCGCGCACGGTTGATTCCACGAGTACGACTTCGACGCTCTTGCGACGGCGACACAGATCGCGCAAAACGAACGGTAGGCCGAGGCGTTCGGACAGCGACGGATGTCCGTCAATCGCTCCACTCGGCCTCAAGCTCGCTGCAACATCCGTCGGCTCGAACGAGACTCCCGCTATGCCGGCGAGCGCCACGATGCACGTCGAAGCGCGCGACGACTCCCCGATCACGTCGGCCGAGAACCAGTCCTTTCCGAAGGTCGCGGGGCGCACGGTCATCCGCTCTCCAGAAAGCAGAATGAGCTTGAGTGAGTAGTCAGTTCGGGATGCCGCGTCGGCGTGAATTGCGACGAGCCTGTCGCGCACCCCGAGCCGGCCGAGCCGAAGTCGCTCCTCCTCGGCGGACACATCGAGCTCCTCTGCACTGAGCTCGCGCTCGAGTTGGCTCTCGAGATCGTCGAAAAGGTTGTCCCACCGCATGCCGAGACGGTACTCCTCGCGCGTTGTGCACCGAGCGGGTTATCCACATATTGAATAATTGTCGTGGACATAAGCGTGGCGACCTGCTTAGGTATTCGTACCCGTGGGGGTGGACAGGGATGTCTAGAGGAGTGAGGTGGAGATGACAACGGCACTTCCAACGAAAGGGCCGCGTGGGGGCGCTGCCTTAGAACCAGAAACCGAGCCCGGGAGAGTGCTCCCGTCGAAGGTAGTCAAACCGCGATTTGTGCCCGATGAGTTCTTCGGGCAGCAGAAGACTTCCACCTCGGCACTGCCGAATCCGGAGCCGCTCATCGAAAACCTCACGCGGTGCGTCATCGAGATTCTCGCGGGCGCTCGCGAGCTCGAACAAATTGCGCGCTGGGTCACCGACGACGTCTATCGCCACCTACTCAAGCGCGTTGTTCTCTCGTCGCGAGCTCGCCAAGCGAAGGGTCAGAAGTCGACGCGACCGACGTTCACGATCGGCTCGACGACGCTCTACTCCCCTCGCGATGGCGTGATCGAAGCCGTCGTCATCGTTCACGGCCGCGCTCGCACTCGAGCGGTCGCGCTGCGAATCGAGGGTCTCGATACCCGCTGGCGCGCAAGCGCGATCAATGTGTTGTGACGCTAACCGGGAGGATTGGCTTACTTTCGGTACAATGTAAGACGTGAGGACATTTGTGACTTTGAGCAGCAAAGGCCAACTCGTGATCCCCGCGGCAATGCGTGACGCAATCGGGCTCGCGGCAGGAGATCGACTCGATGCGACGCTCGACGCCGATGGCAAGTCAATTACCATCCGTCGTTCCCCTACGCTCGACGAAATCGTCGACGCCGCGAGCGCGCTTGCTCGACGTGCGCACGTTGATCCGCTCACGGATGTCGACGAGTTCTATCAGGCCAATCGGAAACCACGGTTGTGACGGGGTCGCTCGATACGAATGTCGTACTTCGATTGCTCGTCGGCGATGTTCGCGATCAATACGTCTCGGCGCGCGCTCTCGTCGACTCGGGACAATTCCGCGTAGGTGATGCGGCCGCGATCGAGGTGACCTTCGCGCTCGGCAGGTACTACAAATTCACGAGAACCGAGCAGCGTACGGTGCTTGTGGGATTTCTCGCGCTGCCGAACATCGAATCCAACCTGGCGCTTCTTGCTGACTCGTTCGACCGCTACGTGAGTCACCCCAGGCTCAGCTTCGAAGACTGCTACTTGGTTGCCGCGGCCGAGCACTCGGACTCCGCGCCACTGTTTACGTTCGACGAGAAGCTCGCGAGTCAGACCTCCGCCGAAC
>JANOOQ010000204.1:0-2529 GCA_031421515.1 Leifsonia sp. | reverse complement strand
CGGCCCAGGGCATCCACGTTGAGATCTGGCCGACCGGCGCCGTTTTCATACCGCAGGTGCAGCTCTCGTCCCACGACGCTCCACTCGTCAGCGCCCGTCGGCAGCTCTCGCGCGTCTTCGATCGCTGCCGCGGTGGGCTTCCCCGACAGGAACGAAATGTACGAGCGCGTCGGGTCGACAACGGAGAACGGATGCCCGGCAAGCGCCGCGCTCACCTCGCCCGGCGAGCGCGACATGACTTCGCGAAAGTAGCCGAACCGCGCCTCGATGCCGCGCTCAACCTCGCGGTCGAACGCCGCGGCATCCCCCGCCACGCTGCACACTGCATTCCCCGACGCGATGTAGGTGCGCACCTCCGTCGCGCCGAGCGAGGTGAGCAGTTCGCGAAACTCGGCCATCGGCAAGGACGCGCCTCCCACGTTGACCGCTCTCACCAGAAGGATGCGCGTGCTCATGCCCCGAGTCTCGCGCCGCACCACCGCAACCGCAACCCGACGACCGCCGAACCCCTAACCCCCGCCGAGTCTCCAGTTGTGGCGACATCCTGCCTCAGCAAAGTCACCACAACTGGAGGCTCGGCGAATTGGGAAGGGCGCTGCAACGACAGCCACCGCGCTGCACAGCGCACGCACAACGCACGTGCACAGTACTCCCAGTTTGCACCCAGAGAACATCCAGTTATACTGGCGGCATGGCCGATGGACCGAAGATTCTTATCGTTGACGACGAACCCAACATTCGTGACCTTCTCACGACGAGTTTGCGCTTTGCGGGCTTCGCTGTGCGAGCAGTCGGCAATGGAGCGCAGGCGATTTCTGCCGTGCTCGAGGAAGAGCCCGACCTCATCATTCTCGACGTTATGCTTCCCGACATGAACGGGTTCGGCGTCACTAAGCGATTGCGCGCGTCGGGCTACACCGCGCCCATCCTCTTCCTCACCGCGAAGGATGACACGGAAGACAAGATCACAGGCCTCACGGTCGGCGGCGATGACTACGTCACGAAACCGTTTAGCCTCGACGAGATCGTTGCTCGAATCAAGGCGATTCTGCGTCGCACGATGCAAGACGACGAAGAGACGATCATCCGCGCTGGCGACCTCACGATGGATCAAGACACTCACGAAGTCACGATCGGCACCGAGCAGGTCGAACTGAGCCCGACCGAGTTCAAGCTCTTGCGCTACCTCATGCTCAACCCCAATCGCGTGCTCTCGAAGGCGCAAATCCTCGACCACGTGTGGGAGTACGACTTCAACGGCGACGCGGGCATCGTCGAGAGCTACATCTCGTACTTGCGTCGCAAGCTAGATCAGTTCTCGCCCGAGCCCGTGATCCAGACCAAGCGAGGCTTCGGATACATGCTCAAGGCAGCTAAATCCTAGGTTCGTGGCCTAGTCTCGCTCCATGCACGAGCTAACCCACTGGTGGAACAGGATCTCCCTGCGCACCAAGATCACAGGTGTTACCGTGCTGCTTCTCACGACGGGACTTCTTGTCGCCGGCCTCGGCACGATGGCCGTCTTGCGCAATTATCTGCAAGACGAAGTCGACGCGAAGATCACTCTCGCGAGCGGCAAACTCGGCGGCACGATCCAATACAGCGGCACGGCTGACAGCCCGCGTTGTGCCGTCTCAACGCTCCCCAACGACTATTACCTCGCGGTGCTCGACCACGACGGCGGCATCATTTGCAATAACCGGGAAGAGGATGCCACGCGGCCGGTCGTCGAGACCCTCACCCTCGAGCGCGTGGCGATGAGCGAGGGAGCACTCACGCTCCCGAGCACGGAGCTCGGAGGACAATGGCGCGTCATCATGCTCCCCGCGAGCAACGAGCTCGGCACCGACTACTTCACGGTCGTGATCGGGCTCGACCTGAAAGACACCAACAGCATCGTGTCGAGGTATGCCGCGATCTTCTTGTTCTTCGGACTCACGGTCGTCATCGTTGGTGGGGCGCTCACTCGGTTGCTCGTGACATCCACTTTCGCTCCCTTGCGCGAAGTAGAAGCAACCGCTGCGCGCTTCGCGGGCGGCGACTTCAGTCAGCGCCTCGGTGGCGCGACACCCAATACGGAGGTAGGGCGACTCAACCGCTCCCTCAACTCGATGCTTTCGCGCATCGATCGCGCCTTCGCCGACCGTGCGAAAACTATCGACCAAATGCGTCGGTTCGTGGGCGACGCGAGTCACGAATTGAGAACTCCCCTCGTGTCGGTGCGGGGCTACGCCGAGTTGTATCGCATGGGCGCCCTCACGAAACCCGAGGATGTTGCGCAAGCGATGGAGCGCATCGAGAAGGAGGCGATCCGCATGGGCGGGCTCGTCGAAGACCTCCTCGAGCTCGCGCGCCTCGACGAGGCCAAGCCACTCACGCTCACCGAGGTCGACCTCGTTCCCCTCGCAACCGACGCCGCTCTCGACGCCGCGGCGGCGTCGCCAGGCCGCGTCGTGACTGTTGTCGCGACCGACATCCCGAGCGAGCCGGCCGCTCTCGAACTCGTGCCGCCCGATGCCCCGCCGCGCG
>JANOOQ010000203.1:0-2644 GCA_031421515.1 Leifsonia sp. | reverse complement strand
GGAGACCTCACCGCCCAAGAACGTCGCCTCATCGAAGGAGACCGTACCGCCCGAGAACGTCGGCCCACCAAAGGAGACCGTACCGCCCGCGAACGTCGCCCCAGAGAAGGAGACCGTACCGCCCGAGAACGTCGATCCAGAGAAGGAGACCGTACCGCCCGAGAACGTCGCCGACGTGAGGTCGACGACACTGCTCGCCACTTCGATCCCTATGGCGTTGACGTCAAAGTCGATGACCGTTTTCCGAAGGTTGAAAGTCGCCCCGTCCCACGACCGCTCACCTGCATCCAGGCGAAGGTGGGATGCGATGAGGTTGAACCCCGTGGCCCGAATGCTCCGCTCGGCTTCGGAAGTTAACTTGTCTTCCGGGTCCCATTTTGAGCGCAAGTAGCCACAAATGACTTCGATGCACACATCGCGTTCATTTGGATTCTCGAAGCCCTGCCAGTCGTCTGCAAGGGCCGCCAACGCATACATCCCAGCTTGTCGCGTTGCTGGCTTGTCGGGATCGCTGAGCAGCTGCACAGACGTGACGAAACGGGCGCGGAGCTCCCGTTCCTGGTCAGTGCGTTGCTCTACCGCAAGCTCACTGATTCGAGTGGATTCTCGCTCGCGCTCGTCGGCGGCTTGCTTGAGCGCCAAGGCATGCCGATCAACGCTAAGTCGCACGCCGACAAGAGCAATCAGCCCGCCGACCGCAAAGAGAACGCCTTGCCTTGCAACGCCAATCGCCGAGCTCCTGTCCACCAGAGTCAGCCCAGGCTGCTGATGGTCAACAATCGGCCCGGGGATGAAGAAGACAGCGGCGACAGCAACGATTGCGAAAACGACAGGAACGATCCAGAACCTGAGGGATCTCATTGTGCCATTCTGCCGCAACCCCGCTAGATCTGCCGTTTTGCCCGCTATCGCGCCCGCATACGATCACCTTTCCCGGGGCTGCAATGCCTCTGCCGCAAGGCACTGCGAGCCGTAAGCTCTGCCCATGTTGACGGAATGTGAAACCTACACAGTGTTGCCGGCCAGCGATCTGACCCGCGCACGCACCTACTACTCCGAGATGCTGGCACTCGCACCAACGAGCGTTACTGCGCTCGGACTGTTCTATCGCTCCCCCGGCGGAAGTCTCTTCCACATTTACGAGACCACCAATGCGGGAACAGCGCAGAACACCCAAATGGGCTGGATCACCGCCAACATCGACGCCGAAGTTGCCGCACTGAAGGCGCGCGGTGTGGTGTTCGAGGACTATGACTTTCCTGGCCTGAAGACCATCGACGGAATCGCGAGCCTTGAGGGAGAGCGCGCAGCCTGGTTCATCGACAGCGAAGGCAACTACCTGCATTTATCGCAACCGGCGGCGTAACGCCTACGGCTCGATTCGAGCTTCGCTTGTTCAACGAGAAAGACCCCGGGTTTATCCGGGGTCTTTCTCGTTCGTGGTGGGCGGTACTGGGATCGAACCAGCGACCTCTTCCGTGTCAGGGAAGCGCGCTACCGCTGCGCCAACCGCCCGTTTCTGTCGTACTAGTGGATGCCACTCCGAAGAGCACATTCCGAGGTGGCGACGGGATTTGAACCCGTGTACACGGCTTTGCAGGCCGTTGCCTCGCCTCTCGGCCACGCCACCGCGTGCGGGGAATATCAGCGAGGCTGACACTTCCCACTCGAGCGGATGACGAGATTCGAACTCGCGACCCTCACCTTGGCAAGGTGATGCGCTACCACTGCGCCACATCCGCATTTGCAAGCATTTCTGCGTGCTAGATGACTGTAGCCGATGTACCCGAGCGGAGCCAATCCTGTGACGGGCGGGTCGCGTTCCTGTGGCAAGATTGTGCTCGCGGGCGATTGGCGCAGTTGGTAGCGCGCTTCCTTCACACGGAAGAGGTCATCGGTTCGAGTCCGGTATCGCCCACCAATGAACTACTGGGAAGTCTCCCGGTCCCCCACTCTCAGGCTTCTCGGCGCCCCACCCGACGGTTTTTGAGGCCCACGCCTCGGACAACCTCGCGAGCGCGACGGTCTCAGCATCGCTCCCAATCCAGCGCCCATAGATGTCCTGCATCATCGTCGCGGACCAGTGCCCCAACCAGCCTTGAACAATCCGGGTATCGGTGCCAACGCTCAGGGAGTTGGTCGCGAACGAGTGCCGCAAGTCCTTGACCGTCCGTCCGCGTGAGTGCTGGAAGTAGCGGCTATCGCGCTTCCAACAGGCCAGGGAGCGGAACTGGCCTGTAAGGGTGCCGAACAGAAGTGCATCGGGCTCGCGGCCAACGGTGAGAGGCTCCACGATGCCCCAGACCTCTGGAACGAGAGGAACTGTCCTGGGCTTGCCGCCTTTCGTCATCGCGGACGCGCTGCGCTGCCAACTCCCCCCAACGGAGTCCCGACTGACCGAGCACCAGCATGATATCGCCGAGCGCGTGACCAACGTCCGCCACCATCTCAGCGTGAACCTCGCGCACCTCCTGAGGGTCGAACGGATAAAGAGACTCGTCCTTGGCCGCGACCCTTCCCCGTCGAACTCGACCGCAAGCGCCGGATTCTGGCGCGTGATGCCCTCACGCTGGGCCCAGGAGAAGAAGGCACCGTAGGTGGTCCGGTACCGTGCGACGGAGCCGCGCGCGAGGCGACGCAGCAG
>JANOOQ010000202.1:0-2028 GCA_031421515.1 Leifsonia sp. | reverse complement strand
CTCGGGCTCTTGTGGCCGCGACTCAAGCAATTGCAGCCGATCGTCGTTGCGATCGCCGCGGCTGCCGTCGCTGCGGTGCTGACACCCGCGCTACCTCCGGGAATTCCCGTGCTCGCGGCAGCCCTCGTGGCGATCGTCGTGGGTTTGACTAACTGGTTCGGCACGAAGGCCGAGGTCAACCTGTGACCATCTGGCAGGTCGTTATCGTCGCCTCGATCGCGGTGCTCCTCACGAAGGTGCTGGGCTACCTCGTGCCGCCCTCGTTCATTGAAAAGCCCACGCCCGCGCGCATCGCAAACTTGCTCACGGTTGCTTTGCTCTCGGCGCTCATCGCGGTGCAGACGCTCGGAGCTGGCCAGAGCATTACGGTCGACGCGCGCGTTCCCGCGCTCCTGGTCGCGGCGGGGCTCTTCGCGTTGCGCGTGCCGTTCATCGTCGTCGTTGCCGCTGCTGCGTTGACGGCAGCGCTCATCCGCATGGTGTTCTAGGCCGGTCGGGCGACTTAGTCCTCGAGGTGGTCTTCGCCGGGCATCCATCTCAATCCCGGCACACCCCAACGCTTGGTGCGTACGGCCTTCGCGGCCGCTCGACGGTGTGCGTGTTCGAGGCGGTCGGCGTACAGGATTCCGTCGAGGTGATCGAATTCGTGTTGCAGGATGCGCGCAAACCAGCCCTCGGCGCGAATCTCGAACGGCTTCTCGTCGAGGTCGACCCCTGTCAGGATCGCTAGCTCGGCCCGGCGGAGCGGAAATCGTTCGCCAGGCAGGGAGAGACACCCCTCGGATTCCTCGTCTTCATCCGGCTCGCCGATGGGAGTGGGGCTCACCCACAACTGCGGATTGATCGCGACACCGCGGTGCAGAACATCGTCGTCGCTCCAGTTATAGACAAAAACGCGCAGGCCGACGCCCACTTGTGGGGCCGCGAGCCCGACGCCGGGCGCTTCACGCATCGTGTCGAACATGTCGGCAACGAGAGTGCGGAGCGAATCATCGAAGTCGGTGACGACAGCAGCCACGTCGTGAAGCACGGGTTCGCCCGTAATTAGGATGGGGAGAACGGCCATTCACACAGAATATCTGTGTCGAAACGGGTAGATTCGACGAGTGCCACCCGACTTCAGTGAATTGGCTGACCAAATCACACTCACGCCTTATCAGGCCGTGGGTATCCCGCTTGCCATCATCGGCGCGATCTTTCTCTCGCTCGGTGCACAGTTTCAACATCGCGGGGTCGTGCTCGTTGAGCACAAGCACGGCACGGGCAGCACGGCGGGGCTCAGTATGCGTCAACTGCAAGCTCTGCTTGCACAGCCCGTTTGGGTCGTCGGTGCGCTATTTCTTGGGCTTGCGATCGTCTTCCAACTCACGAGCCTCGGGTTCGCGCCGCTCATTGTCGTGCAGCCGCTTGGCGCCATTGCACTCGTTATGACGGCCATCATGAACTCGCGAATCAGCAAAATCCCGCTCGGTAAGATCGCCGTTCGAGCGATCCTGATGTGTGTCGGCGGAATCGCGTTGTTCGTCACGATCGCCGCATTCGTCGCGAAGTCGAGGCCAATCAGTCAGACGCAATTGTTCATCGTGCTTGGGCTCGTTGCGTTCGTTATTCTCGTACTCGCTGCGCTCTTCATCGCGTTCCGTGGCCGGCTGACACCAATCTTCTACATCGTCGGGGCCGGTGTGCTCTTTGGGTTCGTGGCAACCCTGGCCAAAGTCTTCATCGACCGGATCAAAACGCTGAGCCTCATCAACTTCGAGTTCAGTCCTGTCGAGTGGATCACACTGCTGTGCTTATTCGCGCTAGTCACCGCGGCACTTCTCGGCACTTACTTTGTGCAGACCGCGTATGCCAATGGCCCGCCCGACCTCGTCGTTGCGGGACTCACTGTGATCGACCCGCTCGTGGCGGTGTCTATCGGCATCGTCGTTTTGGGTGAGGCAGCGGATGCGCCATTGTGGGCGATAATTGGATTCATCATCGCTGGTGGTATTGCGATCTTCGGAGTGATTTCCCTCTCGAAGAATC
>JANOOQ010000201.1:0-4399 GCA_031421515.1 Leifsonia sp. | reverse complement strand
AAGCTCTTCGCCCAAACCGACCCGACGCGCCACACGATGTTGTTCTCCGCGACGATGCCCGGCCCGATCGTCGCTCTCGCGCGTCGCTTCATGAACCGTCCGATTCACATTCGCGCGACGGACCCCAACGAGGGTCTCACGCAAGCGAACATCAAGCACGTCGTGTACCGAGCTCACAGTCTCGACAAAGACGAAGTGATCGCGCGCATTCTGCAGTCCGAGGGCCGTGGCAAGACCGTCGTCTTCACCCGCACGAAGCGCGCCGCCGCGAAGCTCGTCGAAGAACTCAATGACCGCGGCTTCAATGCGGCTGCCGTGCACGGTGACCTCAATCAAGAGCAGCGCGAGCGCGCGATGGCGGCCTTCAAGGCCGGCAAGAAAGACATCCTCATCGCAACGGATGTCGCGGCGCGAGGCATCGACGTCAACGACGTGACTCACGTCATCAACCACACCATCCCCGATGACCACGACACGTACCTTCACCGAGCCGGACGAACGGGCCGCGCGGGCAAGACGGGTATCGCCGTGACCTTCGTGGACTGGGACGACATGCACAAGTGGTCGCTCATCAACCGGGCCCTCGACATGGGCATTCCTGAGCCGACCGAGACGTACTCGTCGAGCCCGCATTTGTTCATCGACCTCGACATTCCCGCGGGAACGAAGGGTCGCTTGCCGGGCGCTCACGCTCCCAAGGTTCACGACCCCGCGACGCGAACAGCCAGTCGTGATGGCGGTCGTGGTGGGCCTTCGCGCAGCGGACAGCGCACGTCGCCGCCCGCGAGCGCGGAAGCCAAGAGCGACGCGAGCCGTTCGCCGCGGAGCCGTCACCGCACACGCACGCGTCGCCCGAGCACGCCGCCCGCGGCGTAAGGCCTACGCTGGCGGTTGCACCCTCTCCTCCACAGTCCGAGTTTCAGAAAGTTATTGATTTTCCGGGATTTTTGCTCGAACACACATTCGAATGTGCGATGATGGAGCATGTCCCTCACCGAGTCGTTCGCACGCACCGCACAGTCGGTCGTTGCGATTGGATTGGTGGATGCGCCAGCCCTCGCGGCGCTGAGCGACGGCTCACTTCTCGCCGCACATTCGGTGCTCACTCAACATCGGCGGCACGCGGACATACTCGCGGCTCGGCTCGCGGGTGAGCTCGAGCGGCGTTCCTCTCGTGAGGCGGGGTACTCAGGTATTGCACAACGCCAGGGGTTCGGAAGTGCTGAGTCGATGATTCAGTCACTGTCACCAGTCAGTCGCATCGAGGCGACTCAACTGATCAGCGCGGGAACGCTCATGGCCACAACGCCGACCACTCTGTGGGAATCGGCGCTCGCAGACGCGCTGGCCTCGGGCTCGCTGGGCGTCGCTGCGGCGGACGCAATTCGCCGCGGGCTCGCCCCCGTGGCCGATTCGGCGCCCGCCGCCGATCTGCTCGCCGAGTGTGAGAGGCTGCTCGAGCTCGTTCAGTCGGTCTCACTTCATGAACTACAGCGTGAAGCACGCGCCGCGCGCGACCGTCTCGATGAGGCAGGCATCGCTCGACGCGAAAAACAGCGCAGAGATAACCGCTACCTCAAGCGCTGGGTGCGTGACGACGGCATGTATCAGGGCGCGTTTCTGCTCGACCCCGAGGCCGGGCTTCACGTCTTTAACGCGCTCGATGCGATCATGGCTCCCCGGCGAGGCGTTCGGTTTGTGGATGCCGAATCCGCAGAACTCGCCGATTCCGTTTCGCGTGACTCGCGAACGAACGAACAGCTCTTGGCCGATGCGCTCGTCGACATGGTCCGCCTCGCGGTCGACGCCGACCCGGCAAAACTGTTCGGAACGCGACGCCCAGCCGTGCGCGTCGTCGTGACCGAGCAGACGCTGAAACACGACGGCGGCCACGGCTACCTCGAAGGCGACGCCCAACCAATCTCCCGCGAGAGCGTCGACCGGTTTGTTTGCGACACCGGTTTCATCGGCGTCAAATTCGATCGCAAGCAGCAAGTCATCGATCTCGGGCGAACCCAACGACTATTCACCGCGCCACAGCGACTCGTTATAGCGGTTCGCGATGGCGGCTGCGTCTTCCCAAACTGCGCCAAGCCGCCCTCCGGTTGCGAGATTCACCACATCACCGAGTGGCGAAACGGTGGCCGAACGGATGCACGCGACGGCGTCCTCCTATGTCGACACCACCACACGCTCCTGCACAACAACCACTGGCAAATCCTGCGCGACCGTGGCCGATACTGGTTGAAACCACCCCGATCCGAAGACCCACAGCAGCGGCTACAACCGCTCGAAACGAAGAGTCCACTCATGCGAGAGTTGCAACGGGTCGAAGCGGGCTAGCCTCTGCAAACTCGGCTCGGCGACGGGTCCGGCTCTGGGCTAGCCGCTATACGGGCTCGACCCCGTGCCGCGCTCGATGATTTTCGCGAGCACCTCGGGAGTCGTCGTGTTCTCGCCGAGCCGATTGGGCTTGCCCTCGCCGTGGTAATCGCTCGCCCCTGTGAGTTCGAGACCGTACTTGACCGCGAGCTTTTTGAGGCGCTTCTTGCCTTCTTCCGTGTTGTCGCGGTGGTCAACTTCGAGACCGAATAGGCCTTCGTCTGTGAGTTGTCGGATGACCGAGTCCTCCATCGGGCGATACTTGCCGTGGGTCGCGGGGTGCGCCAAGACGGGCACTCCCCCGGCTGCGACGATCATGCGCACGCCCTCGAGGGGCGACGGCGCGTAGTACTTCTCGTAGTACCCACCCCGCCAGTGCAGGATGCTCTCGAACGCAGCACTTCGATTGGCAACGTGCCCCTTGCGCACGAGTGCGTCGGCGATGTGGGGCCGGCCGAGCGTGGTTCCGTCGATCGATTCAGCGAGCACGTCGTCCCACGTGAGTTCGAAGTCCGCGGCAATCTTCTCGACGATGCGCTCAGCGCGCCGCAAGCGACCGTCGCGAATGCGAGCCGTCTCGCTGACGATGTCTGCATCGAGCGGGTCGAAAAGGTAGGCAAGAATGTGCACGCTCGCAGGCCCGAAATTCGTGCTCAGCTCCATTCCCGGAACGACCGTGAGCCCCGTACCCTCCGCCGCCGAGAACGCCTCGATCCAGCCCGCGGTCGAGTCGTGGTCGGTGATGGCGACCGTGCCGAGTCCGGCCTCGACCGCCGCGCCGATGAGTTGAGTGGGCGTTTCCGTGCCATCGGACACCACGCTGTGGGTGTGCAGGTCGATCGGTCGGGCGGGCATCCTGCAATGGTATTCGCGGCTGAGGCAATCCGACTGCTCCCGGGGTCGTGGTCTAGGCTCATGCAAAATGACCCGTCTCATCTCTGCTCTTGTTCTCGTCGCAATCGCCGTTGGGTTGACCGTGCTCGCGTGGCCGCAAGTGTTCGGTCTCGCGTGGTCGACTCCCATCGCTCAGCTCGTGTCGATGCGCGGACTCGCGATCGCTCTGGGGCTCGTGCTCGTCGTCGCATTCACGCTCGTGGCGCTGCTCATTCCGGGAGCCCGCAGGTTTTCGGCGGGCGTCGCGGTCATCCTTCTCGTGTTTTGCGGCGTTAATGGGGTCGTGCTCGCAAGTCGCGGCTTCGGGGCCCTCGCGTTCGAGACGCCGACCGACAACGACATCACGGTGCTTGCGTGGAACACGCTCGGTGATGCTCCCGGGTCGGCCATCATTGCCGATCTCGCGCTCACGACGGGTGCCGAGGTCGTCGCGCTCGCCGAGACAACGTACGACACGGGTGTCGAGGTTGCCGAACTCATGGCGGCCGCGGGGCACCCGATGTTTGTCTACACCGTTGCGTACGACCAGATCTCGAAAGCGCGATCGACAACTCTTCTCATTAGCTCGACTCTCGGCGAATACGACGTCGACGAGTCGGCAAAGACCACTGCAGTTCTGCCCTCCGTTGTTGCAACTCCTCGAGACGGCACGGGGCCCACGATCGTCGCAGTTCACGCGCTCGCGCCGCTCCCACCCATGCTTGCAGGCTGGCAAGCGGACCTCAATTGGGCAGCCGGCGCGTGCACGGGCGACAACGTGATTCTTGCTGGCGACTTCAACGCGACTCTCGACCATTTCAGCGGGATCACCCACACGCCGGGTGCAACGCTCGGCAATTGCGCGGATGCAGCGCTCGCGAGCGACAACGCCGCGGTAGGCACGTGGCCGACGGCGCTGCCAGCCCTACTCGGCGCGCCCATCGACCATGTCATGGCGACTCCCAATTGGCGCGTGACGGGAATGCGCGTCGTCGAGTCGCATGACGCGTACGGAAGCGACCACCGCCCCGTGCTCGCGCAATTGACTCCAGCAGGCTGAGTTCCCGCGCACTCGCGCCGACGGGCGAGTGGGGCGACAATGGGGGAATGGCAGATTCTCAAGGCGATGCGCGACGAACGCGCG
>JANOOQ010000200.1:0-16326 GCA_031421515.1 Leifsonia sp. | reverse complement strand
GTCGTCGGGTGAGCTCGAGATCTTCGGCAAGCCCGCGAGCCAGGCTCGCATCGACCAGGACTACGGCATCGCCTTCCAGCAGGCCGGCCTGCTGCCGTGGCGTACGGTTGCCCGCAACATCGAACTTCCCCTCGAACTCCACGGCGTAAGCAAGGCCGCGCGAGCCGCACGAGTCACCGAACTTGCCGAGCTTGTCGGACTCTCCGACTTCGTTGACCGCTATCCCGACCAGTTGTCAGGTGGAATGCAGCAGCGGGTCGCCATCGCGCGCGCGCTCGCCGAGCAACCTCGCCTGCTGCTGATGGACGAACCGTTCGGGGCCCTCGACGAAATGACTCGCGAGTATCTGCAGGGTGAGCTGACTCGCATTGCAGCCGACACGGGTGCTGCCGTTGTGTTCGTGACCCACTCCATTCCCGAGGCTGTGTTCCTCTCGGATCGTGTCGTCGTCATGAGCCCGCGCCCTGGTCGCATTACAGACATTCTGCCGATCGCTCTTGGCGAGACGCGCGATGATGCTGTTCGGGAATCGCCGGAATTCTTCGAGAGGGTGACTGCCGTGCGCGAAGCGTTGCACGGCGCCCCGGTCGAGAGGGCGAACGAGCGATGAGTGCGACAGGGCCCGAGTACAGCCGACCGGGACGGCCGTCTGCGCTGGCGTCGGAGCGGAGGCCAGAAATGGCCTCCGCCCATAGCTCCAGCGCGCCCGCGTGGGTGCAGGTCGTGGCGCCCATCGTCGTCGGCGTGATCTTGCTCGCGCTGTGGGTAATCGCGGTGGATGTACTGAAAATCGCGCCGCGTGCGCTGCCCAGCCCGGGGGCGATCGTGGGCGACCTGGTCAAGCACGCGGACATCATCGTTGAAGACATGCTGATCACGGCCACAAACGCCCTCATCGGGCTCATCGTGGGAACCATCACCGCGATCGCGCTTGCTGGACTTGCTGCAACGTTCCGACCCATCGACGGCATGCTCGCGCCAATCGTGGCGGCCATCGCGGTCGTGCCGATCGTGGCCATCACGCCGATTCTCAACACAATGTTCGGCGCATCCAGCCAGTTCGGTCGCGTCGCGGTCGCGTCGCTTGCCGCCTTCGTACCCGTGTTCGTGAACGTACTGCGCGGCCTGCGGCAGACGCGGCCGGTGCACCGCGACCTGCTCCTTGCCTCCGGAGCAAACCGAACGCAAATGTTCTGGGTGCTCACGTGGCCAACTGCGCTCCCGTACCTCATGACGGGTCTGCGCGTCGCGAGCTCCCTCGCCGTGATCGCCGCCCTCGTCGCCGAATACTTCGGTGGACCCGCCGACGGTATCGGCACCGCCATCGCGAGCTATGCCAAATCGGGCCGCGCCTCGCTCGCCTTCGCATACGTCGTCGCCGGCATTGCGATCGGCCTCGCCTTTTTCCTCGTCACGTCGCTTCTTGAGCGGATCGTGTCGAGGCGACAGCCGGTCTGACCGGCATCCTGCAGCACCCCCGCATAATCCATCACGAAAGGAACAGCATGAGAAAGAACACCAAACGCGGCCTCACCGCCGCATCCGTTAGCGCAGTAATGGCACTCGCGCTAGCGGCTTGTGCCGCGCCAACGACCGCGCCCGACGCCTCCGGCGACTTTGAACCGATCACGTCGATCAAGCTCCAATTGCAGTGGTTGCCGCAGGCACAGTTTGCGGGATATTACGTCGCGCTCGACCAGGGCTACTTCACGGAGGAGGGCTTCGACACGGTCGACATCATCCCCTCGGGTGGTGACATCGTGCCGCAGGACGCCCTCGTGGCCGGTGACGTTGACTTCGCAATCGCGTGGGTTCCGAAGGTGCTCGGCACGCTCGAGGCCACCGGCGCCGAGCTCACCGACATCGCGCAAGTCTTCCAAAAGTCGGGCACCCTGCAGGTGTCGTTCAAGGGTGACGGTGTTTCGAGTGTCGCCGACTTCGAGGGCAAGCGCATCGGCTCGTGGGGCTTCGGTAACGAGTGGGAGATCTTCGGTGCCATGGCAGCCGAGGGCCTCGATGCGTCGACCGTGTCGATCACGACGCAGGACTTCTCGATGAACGCACTCCTCGATGGTGACGTTGACGCCGCACAGGCGATGACTTACAACGAGTGGGCGCAGATTCTTGAAGTCGTCAACCCGGCCACGGGCGAGCTCTACCAGCCCGATGACTTCGATGTCGTCTCGTACGAAGACACCGATGGCGCGATGCTGCAGGACGCAATTTGGGCTGACACAAATCGCCTCGAGGACCCGGCTTACGCCGACGCAGCAGTGCGTTTCCTCAAGGCCGTCATCAAGGGCTGGATCTTCGCACGGGACAACCCCGAAGAAGCGGCAGCCATCACCTATGACGCCGCGATAAACGCCGAAGCGGCATTCCCTGTCGGCCCCGTTCATCAGCTCTGGCAGATGAACGAGGTCAACAAGCTCATCTGGGCCGGCGGTGACTTCGGTCTCGTCGACGAGGCAGCGTGGGCTAAGACCGTCGCGGGTGCGCTTGCAGCGGTCAACCAAGACGGACTCAACCTGATCACCGCTGAGCCCGCCGCATCTGCCTACTCAAATAAGTACATCGAGGCGGCGCTTGCTTCTCTCAAGGATGACGGCGTCGAGGTGGGTGGCTCGTACACTCCGATCGACGTGACTCTTACCGAGGGTGGCCAGTAACAAGTAATAGTGTGGAGCGGGTGGCTGACGCTGTCGGCCACCCGCTCCATCTTCCAAAGGACCTAATGCACCATGACCAACCTCAATCCCGCTGATGGTAAGCGCGCCTACGACCTCGATCGAGCGCACGTGTTTCACTCGTGGTCGGCTCAAGGCTCGCTCAACCCCTTCGTGATCGCGGGCGGTTTGGGCAGCACAGTTTGGGACTTCGACGGAAACCGATTCCTTGACTTCTCGAGCCAACTTGTCAACACTAACCTCGGGCATCAGCACCCAGCCGTGGTCGACGCGATCAAGGCTCAAGCGGATACGCTCACGACCGTCGCACCGCCCCACGCGAACCTCGCGCGCGGAGAAGCGGCGCAGCGCATTCTCGCGAAAGCGGGTGCCCACTTCGGCAAGGTCTTCTTCACCAACGGTGGAGCGGATGCCAATGAAAACGCGATGCGTATGGCGCGCCTCACGACGGGCCGCGACAAGATCCTCTCGACGTATCGCTCCTACCACGGCAACACCGGTGCTGCGATCGTTGCGACGGGGGACTGGCGCCGCGTTCCCAACGAATTCTCGCGCGGTCACGCCCACTTCTTCGGGCCGTTCCTCTACCGCTCCGAGTTCTGGGCCGAGACGGCCGAGCAAGAGTGCGAGCGCGCTCTGCACCACCTCGAGCGCGTGATCCAAGGGGAGGGGTCGAACTCGATCGCCGCGATCCTGCTCGAGACCGTGCCAGGCACCGCGGGCGTGCTCGTGCCCCCGGCCGGGTACCTCAGGGGTGTTCGCAGATTATGCGACAAGTACGGCATCCTGCTGATCCTCGATGAGGTCATGTGCGGTTTTGGTCGCACGGGCGAGTGGTTCGCGTGGCAAGGCTTTGCCGACGAAGATGGCGATGTCGTTCCCGACCTCATTGCGTTTGCAAAGGGCGTCAACTCCGGGTACGTACCGGCGGGTGGCGTCATCATCTCCGACTCGATCGCGAACGCCTTCGACAGCCAAGTGTTCCCGGGCGGGTTGACTTATTCGGGTCATCCGCTCGCGATGGCGTCGATCGTCGGCGCGCTTGACGCGATGGAGACCGAGGGCGTCATCGAGAATGCGCGGATGATCGGCACCGACCACCTCGCACCCGGGCTCGCCGAGCTCGCGGCGAAGCATCCGCTGATCGGAGACGTTCGCGGCGTGGGAGTCTTCTGGGCTCTCGACCTTGTTGACGATCGCGAATCGCGCCAGCCCGTATCGGGTGGCGTGATCCTGGAGCTCAAGAAGGCGCTCATGGAGCGTGGATTGCTGCCGTTCGCGGCAGACAATCGTATCCACGTCGTGCCGCCGTGCGTCGTGACGCCCGACGAGGTCGCGAAGGCGCTCGCAATCTACGACGACGCGTTCACCGCGGTAGAGGCGACGCTGTAGCTCACTCGCTCGGCGAAAGAATTGGCGACTGTAGAATTGGCCCTCGTGTCCCACGTTACGAAAACCCCCTTCACCGTTCCGGTGTTTGACCTCATGCATCGCCCCGGCGAATTGCGCGAAAAGACGCTCGACATCGTCGTTCCCGAGGGCTACGGCAACGCCGTGATCGGCGTGCGAACGGGCTCCGCGATGCACATCGAGGCACGCCTTGAGTCCCTCCACGACGGCATTCTTGTCTCGGGAGAAGTGGATGCCACGGCCGAGGGCGAGTGCGTTCGATGCCTCATCGACGTGCGACTGCCGATCGAAGTCGAATTTCAGGAGCTTTTCGCGTACTCTTTGGACGAAGCTTTTGATTACACGGTTCATGACGATCACGTCGACTTGGAACCGTTGGTCAGGGATGCGGTCGTGTTAGCACTTCCGTTCCAACCGGTCTGTCAGGGGGATTGCCTCGGTTTGTGCCCACAGTGTGGGGTGCGACTGCTAGACAATCCGGGCCACGAGCACGAGGCGGCAGTCGATCCACGGTGGGCCGCCCTCGCTGGGCTCGACACCCTCAACACAGATGCTCCGAACACGGGCGCAACAGAAGAGAAGAGATAACGATGGCCGTACCTAAGCGCAAGATGTCGCGGGCAAGCACCCGCATGCGCCGCGCCCAGTGGAAGGCAACCGCCCCCACGCTCGTCAAGACGATCGAGAACGGCAAGGTCACGTACAGCCTCCCGCACCGCGCCAAGGTCGTCGAAGACTCGACCGGCACGCCCCTGTACATGGAGTACAAGGGCCGCAAGGTCGCTGACGTTTAGCATTGATGGTTCGCCCGATGGGCGACACAATCGTGCCGGATGACCGAGCCGAGCTCACTCAAGTGCTCGGTGTTGCAATCGAACCCGAAATCCTTGAGCTCGCGCTCACCCACCGATCCTTCGCGTACGAAAACGGCGGACTTGCCCACAACGAGCGCCTAGAGTTTCTCGGCGACTCGATCCTCGGGCAAGCCGTGACGGTCATGCTCTATAACGAGAATCCCGATCTCGACGAGGGCGATCTCGCGAAGCGTCGAGCGAGCCTCGTCTCGAGTGTTGCGCTCGCCGAAGTCGCTCGCACGATCGGGCTCGGTGCGCACATCCGTCTCGGAAAAGGCGAGGAGCAAACGGGCGGTCGCGACAAATCGTCGATCCTCGCAGACACCGTCGAAGCCATCATCGGCGGCGCGTACGTGAGCCTCGGCGGGCGGGCAGCGACAGAGCTCGTGTTGCGCCTCATCCGCCCACTTCTCGACGACCCGAACCGGTTCGGGGCAGCGATGGACCCCAAGACAAATTTGCAAGAGCTCGCTGCGCGGTTGGGTAAAGGTCTTCCCTCGTATCAAGTCTCGGACAGCGGGCCCGACCACTCGAAGCGGTTTCACGCAAAGGTCTTGCTCTCGGGCAAGGTCATCGCGACGGGCGACGGGTCGAGCAAGAAGCAAGCGGAAATGGCGGCGGCGCTCGACGCGTTTGTGAAGCTGAAGCGCAAGTAGTCCGCTGTGCCTGAGCTACCCGAGGTTGAAGTCGTACGCGCTGGCCTCGAGCCTGCCGTGGATGGTGCGCGGGTGGCATCCGTCACAGTATTTGACGAGCGATCGCTGCGACGACATGACGGACCGAGCGAAGACTTCATCGACCGGCTCGTCGGCAGCGTCTTCATGGCACCCGAGCGACGGGGCAAGTTCTTGTGGCTGCCGATTTCGTCGCCGGTTGAGCTTGTCGAAACCAGTAGCGCGTTGGTCGTGCACCTCGGTATGAGCGGGCAAGTGTTGCTGCGCGATATGCAGACGGATGACACGCACACGCGAATTCGCATCGAGCTCGAGCATCCCGAACACGGGCCGTTGCGCCTCAACTTTGCCGACCAGAGGATCTTCGGCTCCATGGCCATTTGCGCGCTCGAGCAGACCCAAGACCGCCCCGAGCAACTCGTGCCGACCCAGGTCGCGCACATCGCGCGCGACCCCATGGACGAGCACTTCGACGACGCGCTTTTTCTCGCCCGCCTCGCACGCAAGAACACGACAATCAAGCGCGCGTTGCTCGATCAGACACTCGTGAGCGGCATCGGCAACATTTACGCGGACGAAGCATTGTGGGGGGCTCGAGTGCACTACGACCGCCCGACCGCGACTCTGCCCAAGGCGGCCGCGAAGGTGCTGCTCGCCGAGGTGCGCAAGGTGCTAACGCAAGCGCTCTCCGAGGGCGGTACGAGTTTCGACGCTCAGTACCTCAACGTCAACGGCGAGTCCGGGTACTTCTCGCACTCGCTCAAGGCATACGGTCAGCAAGGCCGCCCGTGCCCGCGCTGCGGCCGGCTCATCGTGCGCGAGCAGTTCATGAATCGCGGCTCGCACTTCTGCCCGAGATGCCAGCGCGCTGGGCGCTAGTGGGGTCGCGCGATAGGCTCCGATCATGAGTAGGGCAGAGCAAGTACTGGGTCTCGACGGGCTACTTTCGTCCGAGCAGCGCGAGTGGCAGGCCAAGGCGCGCGCTGTTGCATCCGCTTTCCAGAGCACTATCGATGACGACTTTGAGAAGGGCGTGTTCCGCCGAGAGTATGTTGCCGCGCTCGGTGCGGCCGGCATGCTCGGCATGCACATCTCGGGCTACGGGTGTGCGGGGGCCGACGCCGTGAGCTACGGTCTCGCGTGTTACGAACTCGAAGCCGTCGACACCGCGTGGCGCACGTTCGTCTCGGTGCAGGGGTCACTCGCGATGTCGGCGATCTACAAGTTCGGGTCTGAGGCGCAGAAGAGCGGTTGGCTCCCGGTGATGGCAGCGGGCGAGGTCATCGGATGCTTCGGCCTCACGGAGCCGACGGGCGGCAGCGACCCTGGCGCCATGACGACGAGTGCAGAACTCGTCGGTGACGAGTGGCGTATCACGGGCACGAAGCGATGGATCGGTCTCGCTTCGGTCGCCGACGTCGCGATCGTATGGGCGCGCACGACGGACGGGATCCGCGGATTTCTTGTCGAAACGAACGCCGAAGGATTCCGCGCCGTCGACATCGATAACAAGCTCGCGCTGCGAGCCTCGATCCAGTGTGACGTTTTTCTCGAGAACGTTCGCGGCGAGCTGCTGCCCGACGCCGCCGGTTTGTCGGCACCCTTCAGTTGCCTCACTGAGGCGCGTTACGGCATCGTGTGGGGCGTTATGGGTGCCGCACGCGCGAGCCTCGACGCCGCGATCGCCCGTTCGACGACTCGCGAAGTATTCGGCGGGCCTATCGGCGGAAAACAACTCGTTCAGGCTCGCCTAGCCGACTCGTTCGTCGAGTTCGAGAAGGGCATGCTGCTCGCGCTGCACCTCGGCCGTCTCAAGGATGCACACACGCTCACGCCCGAGCAAGTAAGTGTCGGCAAGCTCAACAACGTGCGCGAGGCAATCCGCATCGCTCACGCGGCACGCGAGATTCTCGGCGGCGATGGTGTGACGAGTGAGTTCGGCGTCATGCGCCATCTCGCGAACCTCGAAGCAGTGCGAACCTATGAGGGAACCGACGACATCCACACGCTCGTGATCGGCCGCTCTCTCACGGGACTTGCTGCGTTCTAACCGAGCACAGCTAGACCGCGATCGGCCCGAGAATCGCGCTCGTGCCCGTGTTGCCCGTGAGGTCGGTTTGCGTCGCCCGCGCGTAGACCGTGGGTTGTGTGCCTAGAACCGCTGAGGTGACCGTCCACGCTCCCGTGCCGGGGGTGACGCTCGGCGTGAGCGTCGCTAGCGTGTTGCCCGCCGTGCACGGGTACACGTTGACCTTGCACAGCACGAGCGTGACCGTGGCGGCGTCGCCCGGGCCAAATCCTGCCGTACCGGTTGATACCGTGGTCTGGGATCCTCCCGGCGTGAAACTCGAGATCACGACGACGGGCGCCGTGGCATCCGTAAAGGTCACCGTCTTGTCTGTCGAAGTGGATGCCGAATTCGCGTTACCCGCAACATCCTGGGCGGCACTCGCGGCGATGTCGGCAATGACCGTTCCCGTGCGAGTCATGCCGGACACCACGGCGGAGTAGGTCGTTCCACTGCCCGTAACGACGACTGCGTTGGCGCCGGCGGTGCCCGAGAGCGTGCCGGGTGTCGGCACGAGCCACGCGGCCGTTTCAGAGAAGACGATCGCGTAGCTGATGGTCGTAGCTGTCGTGGGGTCCGGTTGGCCTGCGGCCTGGTTGATCGTCACGGTGGGCGCGGTCGTGTCGATCGTCACGACCGTGTTCGCAGAGTTGCCGCTCGTGTTGCCCGCGATGTCTGTAGCGCGCACGCGAATGGTGCGGTTGCCTGTTACGAGCGTGCCACTAGTGACGGTGTAGGTACCACCTGTCGCGATAACGGCAACGCCCGTATTCTGGTTGTTGTCTCGAAGGCGAATCGAGGCGTCGGCTTCTGCGGTGCCGGTGAAGGTCAGCACCGTGAGCTTCGTGATGCGGTCAGTCGATGAGACTCCCGTGTCGCTCGCGACGGTAAGTGTCGGTGCGGGCGGCGCCGCGGGAGCGACGGTGTCGATCACGACGACTTTCGCGCCGGACGCGATGCTCACGTTGCCAGCGACATCCGTCGATGTAGCCGTGATCGAGAAGGTGCAGTTCGCGAGAGCCGTCGACGTGATTGAGTAAGTCGTGCCCGTCGCTGTGAGCGTGCCAACGACTGTTGCGTTCGCGTAGAGGGTGACGATCGCGAGTGACTCGTTGGCACCCGTGACCGTAATCGTCGTGTCGCTAGTGATGCCGTCGGTGGTCGATCGCCCCGTGTCGCTCGCCGCTGAAAGGGAGGGTGTTGACGGAGCTACGGGAGCGGACGTGTCTAGAGTGAACGTCATGCTCGCCGAGGCCGCCGAGAAGTTGCCCGCGATGTCAGAGGCCTTGGCCGTCATGACCTTGGTGCCAGCCGCGAGAGCACTCGTCGTGATGGAGTACGTGGTTGTTGTCGCCGTGACGCTGCCTACCGCGGTTGCTCCGTCATAAACCGTGATGATGGTGCCGACGACGGCCGTACCCGTGAGCGTAGGTGTCGCGAGTTTCGTGATCTTGTCGGTCGAGCTTCGGCCGGTGTCGCTCGCGGCGGGTAGCACGGGAGCGCCAGGAGTAGCCGGCGCGGTCGTGTCGATCGTGATGTTCGTGCCGGCCGACAATGCGCTCACGTTGCCCGCGAGGTCGGTGGTTCGAGCCGTGATGGTCTTAGCGCCCTGCGTCAAAGCCGACGAGGTGATCGTGTAGACACCGCCCGTAGCGACGCCGCTGCCGATCGCGGTCGCGCCGTCGAAGATTGTGACGGTGGCTCCCGCTTCGGCGGTGCCCGTGAAATCCGGGGTCGTGTCGTTTGTGATGCCGTCGGTTGCGGAGGTGCCCGTGTCCGTCGCTGCAGTGATGACAGGCGCAGATGGTGCCGCCGGTGCAATCGTGTCAATGCGAACGATCCGGCTTCCCGTGCCGCTCGCGCGCGCGAGAGTGTCCGTCGCAAAGAAGGTCAGGGTGTGAATCGCGCTGCCCGCTACGGACACCGTCGTAGACGCCCCCGCAATCGTGACGGGAGCTCCGCCATCGACTGTGTGCGTGATCGACGCGATGGGGGTCCCTGCAGACCCAGGAGTCGCGGTTAGAGTGACGACGATCGGGGTCGAGTTGTAGTATCCGTTGCCATTCGGTGCCGGAGCCGACGAGCTGATTGACGGCAAGGTCGCGTTGCCGATGACCGTCACGGAGTTGCTCACGGCGCCCGCGGCCGTCCAGCTGCCGACGAGTGCCGTCACGGTATAGGTGTAGGTGCCATCGGGCACCAGAAGATCGTTGCAGCTAGTCCCGGTCGCCGGGGCCGCGAGAGAGGTTCCGCATGCCGCGAACGTCGCGCTGTCAGAAGTGCGCGTGCGCACGACGAGATAGCCGGTCGCGGGCTGGCCGGTCGAGAGAGACGCGGCGGTCCACGAGACCGGCACAGTGTCGCTATTGATAGTGGATGCCGCAACCACGCCACTGGCGGGGTTCAAGTCTGCAGTCGTGGCGGTAGCCGCGCCAGTGCCGAGGCCCGCCCAATACGCGTGAGCGGTACCTCCGCCCGCGAATGCGGACAGCACTCCGATCGCCACGACGCTGATGATCAGCGCGAAGCGACGGCGTTGCACGGCAAATGTAGGCACGGGCATCCCAAGTGCTCAGGTCACACGACACAAGACGGTGCGTGGCAACCGGTGATCGATTGCCACGCACCGGTCAATTAGTTAGCCGTGTAGCTAATCGTGACGATCGCGTTCTTGCACGCGTCTTGGTTGGTGACCTTGTTGTTGAACTGAATCGTCAGTCCAGACCACGATCCAACGCTCGTGCCCGAAGGGATCTGAGCGCCGACGGTCGCCGTGCCGGCGATCGTGTAGTCGCTGGGTCCACAGCCGACCTTGTCGGTGCCGCTTACGACAGCCGTGACCGCAGCGACGTAGACGGGACCCGAGTTGGGGTTGTTGAAGTTACCACTGAGTGGCTGTGCTGCGAGTCCTGGGGCGAGGCCAGAGACGAGGCTCGTCTGGTTAACGTTGATGCTCGTGACGGTGCCCGTGGCCGCAGTGTCCGTGCCCGAGCCCGTGATGCTCCAGTAGCCGAATGCTGCGCCACCCGCGAGCATGAGTACGGCCGTGCCGAATGCGACTCCAGCAATCTTTTTCTTGCGCGAAATTTCGTTCATGATGATGCCCCTTACTTTGCCGACAGTCTTTCCGTCAGCCAATCCGTTCGGATCCGGAATGGCCCGACGGCTAGATCTGCCAGCCGCACAGCGATTCTACGGGCGGACTGTAGCCCGAAGTAACTACCCGCGATCGGGGGGCAATTGCGATATACCGCAGAGAATCAAGGGCGTGCAACCGTTTCCACCCCATGATTGGGGTGGTTCGTGTGCGGCGAAAAGGCGACGGAACACACGGCACCGCCCCGTGCGCCGTTGTGCCGTCGCGCTCAACGTGCACCCCGTAGCCGGCTTGACGCAAGTACAACCGCTCTACCTCGGCGATCGCAGGCTCGTCCTCCACAACCACCACGAGGCCGCGACTTTCACCCATGCGCCTATTCAACTGCATGCGGGGGATGCCCTCCCCGAGGCTTTACATTCCCCAAACAATTGACGCATCGAGCTCACACACGCGCCCGCAATTGTGGGGACCAACGAAAGGACATCCCGTGAACATCCTCACGCTCGCTACAACCATCGCCCTCACTGGAGCTCTCGTCTCTACCGGGTCGGTCGCTGCATCCGCCGATGAAGCTTCTGAAGCCACGACTCACGAGTGCAACTTCGGTGAGCACCTCGCTCGACTGTGGTTGCATTTGCCCGCCGAACTTCGTGGCGATCTCAAAGATATCTCGAGCCTCGAGCCAGGCGAGCGTGGTCCAGCCGCGCGCGAGATCCGTGGAGACGCGCGCGAGGGAGAGTACGGCGACCGAGTCGAAGCGCGGGCCGAGCGAGTCGCAGAACGCCGCATCCGGATTCTCGCGAATATGCCCGTCGAACTGCGTCAGGATCTCACAGAGCTGCGTGCCGCCGACGCGGAAGATCGTCGTGCGCTCGCGGAGGCAATTGCCGCGAATGCTCTCGATGGGGACTACGGGCTCAAGGCCCAATCCGCGGCCGAACGAATTCGCAATTCAGAAGCGTGGAAAAACTGCGTCGCGGGCTAGCTAGCGGTTGTCACCACACAGTTGAGGCTCGACTCCGCATCGCGGGCCAGGCACACGGCGACCCGAGCCCGTCGACCCGAGCCCGTCGACACGGGCATGAGTCACATCGGCTTCCGATGCGTGCGTCGCGAAGCCCGCGCCTAAAGGTCCTTGCGCCACGCAGCTTCGTACCCGATCGGCACGAAACCGACGGCTTCGTTGACGTCGAGCATGAATCGGTTCTCTTCTGCATTGAAGGTCGTGACGGATGGGCGACCCGGGTGTAGTCGCTCGAGATGCTCGAGGTTTGCAACCTTGAGCAACATCCCCAGCCGATGTCCGCGATGCTCACGCAGCACGAGGGTCGCGTACTGAGAGACCGCTCGTGTAGGGCTCGGCGGAACCGCGAGCATCGTGAAGCCGACGAGCGCTCCCGTGGGCACGTGTTCGACCGCCGCGACTACTCGGTCGAGCCCACTCGCCTCGGCTCGCTCGTCGCCCTCCAAGACTCGCTCGACGGTCCAAACGTCTTCCGGTTCTTCGAGGCCGGCGCTCGGGGCATCCGTCGACATTCGCGTGCCGAGCGTAGCGACATCGCCCCGCCACTTCTCGGGCGTGCGGCCGTTCCACAAGACCACGCGGTATTCGGGTCCGCTCGAAGCTGTCGCCGCCCTAACGAGTTCTCGCAACCCTGATATCGGTAATGGTAACCGGCTCATTCGCTCCATTTGCTCGAACGAGTACTGCCTCGCAAGCAAGAACTTGACGTCGCGGTTTTCCAGCGGCACTGACCCAAAGCCCGTGGGCGACGTGAGTCGCGGTCCATCGACGTCTTGAATACCGATGTAGGCGATCACTTTTACTTTGCCGTCCGCCGAGACGAGCGACTCAATCTGCTCCGCTAGCGCTCTGCCAATTCCCCTGCCCCGGTAGTCGGCGAGTACCTCGACACTCACCCAACCGGTGTCTGCCGATTCTCCGGTCTGGGTTTCGTACGTGGCTCGACCAACGATTTCGACACCCACGCGAGCGACGACAATGCGCCGCGGTTGGAAGGTGTTGCGGTAGTAGGGCAGTTCCTCGGCAGCGGTGTAAGCAAGGTCGGTCGTGCCATACGTAACCGCTTCGACAGTGTTGCCCAGATCGATAGTGCGCTCGAAATCTGCCCAGCCAGCACCGTCGACAGCCGTCGGGATCGACAATTCATCGATTGTGAACGCAGGCACGTTACCCCTTTCGTGGGCAGCCGACCAGACTACAGCGGGCGCCGATTACGGTGGGGTCACGATCTAGTACCTTTGACCGAGGCATCCGGAGCAGAATCCGGCACGAAGCGAAGGGCGGCGAGGTGTACTTAAAGAGCCTGACCCTCAAGGGGTTCAAGTCCTTCGCGCAGCCGACTACTTTCGCTTTCGAGCAAGGCGTCACGTGTGTCGTCGGCCCCAATGGCTCGGGTAAGTCCAATGTTGTGGATGCCCTCGCATGGGTAATGGGCGAGCAAGGGGCCAAGACGCTGCGCGGCGGCAAGATGGAAGACGTCATCTTCGCCGGGACCGCGACGAAGGGCCCGCTCGGCCGCGCCGAGGTAATCCTCACGATCGACAATGCAGATGGCGCTCTGCCGATCGAGTACTCGGAAGTAACGATCAGTCGCACGCTCTTCCGCAACGGCGGTAGCGAGTACGCCATCAATGGCGAACAATGCCGCTTGCTCGACGTGCAAGAGCTCTTGAGCGACTCGGGCCTCGGTCGCGAAATGCACGTCATCGTCGGTCAGGGCCAACTCGACACCGTGCTGCACGCGAGCCCTGAAGATCGGCGCGGATTCATCGAAGAAGCCGCCGGAATCCTCAAGCACCGCAAGCGCAAAGAGAAGACGCTCCGCAAGCTCGACGCGATGCAAGCGAACCTCACGCGACTCTCCGACCTCGCGGGCGAGATTCGGCGCCAACTCAAGCCGCTCGGCCAGCAAGCCGAAATCGCGAAGGAAGCGGCATCCATCGCCTCGATCGTTCGGGATGCCCGCGCTCGACTGCTCGCGGACGAAGTCGTCGAGCTTCGAGCCGCGATTACCGACTTCAGCCGAAGCGAATCGCAGCGCAAGACCGAGCGCATCGTGCTGCAAGAACAACTCGACTCGAACAAGCTTCGCGAGGCCCGACTCGAGCAAGCGCAAGTGGGTGACGCCGTCGACCTCGCGCGCCGCACGGCGTTCGGCCTCGAGAGTGCTCAAGAGCGGTTGCGCGGGCTGTACACGCTCGCGAACCAGCGCCTAGCGCTCCTGGGTCAGCAGAATGACGGTCCGGCGTCGGGCTCGACGGTGTCGCAAGCGAGCGTGCAAGAGGCGCTCGACGAGGCCGAGCGGCTCGCTGCAGGGGTCTCGGTGGCGGAGGAATCCGTCGGGGCGGCGGCCGCGGCATCCGCTACCGCGAAGGCTTCGCTCGATTCGCTCGACGAAGAGATTTCCGCTCAGAGTGCACTCGTCTCTCGGCACGAACTCGCGCTCGCGGGACTTGCAGCGAGAGTGGATGTCACGGGCTCGACTCTCTCCGCCGCGCGCGGAGAACTCGTGCGTCAGCAAGCCGCGCTCGCCGAGGCCGAGCAGCGCAGGGACTCGACTCGCTCGGAGTTTGTCGCCCTCGAGGCACAAGCGGCGACGAGTTCGGAGGGCGACGGCACTCTTGACGCGGCGTACGAAAATGCCGAGGCACTCGTTGCTTCGCTTCAGGGTCAAATCGAGGGCCTTCGCGACGAACTGCACGCGGGCGAGCGGGAGCGAGATGCTCTCGCGGCGCGCAATTCAGCGCTCTCGCTCGCGGTCGACCAGAAGGACGGCTCGAGCGCTCTCGTCGGTGCCAAACTTCGCGGCATTCGCGGGCTCGTCGCGGAGCACGTCACGATCGAGCCAGGCTTCGAAGCAGCGATCGCCGCGGCACTCGGATCTCTAGCGGATGCCGTGCTCGCCGACGACCGCGAGGCCGCCTTCGACGCCCTCGCACACTCGGCATCGAAGGACTTTGGTCGCGTCGAAGTCGTCGTCGCCGACGTTGACCGCGGTGGAGCGTCGACGTTCACGGCTCCCGGAGTGCGACTCGCGACGGATATCGTCACGGCTCCCGAAGGCGTGCTCGGGCTGCTTCGCGATGTCGCAATCGCGGACGATCTCGACGCGGCCCGCGCAGCGTGGCCCAGTGCGAAGGACTCGCTGACGTTCGTTACGAAGCAAGGCGACGTGCTGACTCGATTCGTCTTGCGTGGCGGTTCCGGTGCGAAGCGATCGCGCCTCGAGCTCGTCGCCGAGCGTGACGCTGCTGCGACCAAGCTCGCGACCGTCACGACGCGCATCGAACGCACGAGATTCGCGCTCGCCGAACGCAAGGCATCGCTCGAGTCGTCGAAAGCGGATGCCGCGACAGCGCTATCGGCCTTGCGTGATTACGACGCTGCTCTCGCCGCCCAATCCGAGCAACTCGCTCGCTTCCGTATCCAGCTCGAGGCCACGCAAGCGGAGTGGGAACGACTCTCTCAGGCCGTGCAACTCTCGACCGAGGCCGTGCGTGAGGCCGAGCTCGAGGTCGAGCGCGCGCAGTCCGCTCACGACGAATACGCTGCTACGCCTCGCCCCATGCTCGACGTTTCGAGCCGCGACGCGGTACTGGCAGAAGTTGAAGCTTCGCGAGCGCGCGAACTCGAAGAGCGAATTCAACTCGAGACGATTCGTGAGCGCGTGCGTGCGGAGCGGGCTCGCGCGGCGGCTCTCTCGGAGCAACTCGTCGCTGAGTGCGAAGCAGCCGAAGCGCATGCTCGCCTCACGGTCATTCGCCAATTGCAAGTGGCCGCCGCGAACGATGTCATCGCGGTGCTCCCTGCCGTGCTCGACTCGATCGACCGCTCGGTCTCGCAAGCGCGGGTCGAGCTCGCCGCCGCCGAGGCCGAACGTGTCAGCCAAAACGAAGAGCTCGCGACCTTGCGCCGCGAAGAGAGCTCGCTGCGCGAGCGGCTCTTTGCCATTAGCGAAAACGTGCACGGACTAGAGATGCAGATTTACGAGAAGAAACTGCACTTGTCGACTCTGCTTGAGCGCGCGGGCGAGGAACTCGGACTCGTCGAGGCCGTGCTCGTCGATGAGTATGGCCCCGAGGTTGCCGTGCCAGCTGACGGCGGGCCCGAAGGCGGGTTGAGTAGCGCGTCCGCGCGTATCGAAACCGCCGCGTCCGACGAGTCAACCGACGAACCGAGTGACGATGGTTTCGATACGCCGCAAGCGGCTACGGGGCCGACGAAACCGTTCAATCGAGTCGAGCAGCAAGCTAGGCTCGCCGCGGCTGAGCGCAACCTCGCGCAATTGGGTCGCGTGAATCCGCTCGCCCTCGAAGAATTCGAAGCTCTCGAACAGCGCCACAAGTTCCTAACGGAACAACTCACCGATTTGTCAAAAACGCGCAAAGACCTGCTAACGATCATCGACGCGATCGACGAGAAGATGCAGGACATCTTTAGTAGCGCGTTTGAAGACACCAAGGCTGCGTTCAACACGGTGTTCCCGATTCTGTTCCCGGGCGGCACGGG
>JANOOQ010000199.1:0-3607 GCA_031421515.1 Leifsonia sp. | reverse complement strand
CCCGCGGCCATGAGCCACGGCCGCCACCACAACGCAGGGCCCCAATCGGTATTCGTGCGCCGTGCAATCCACGCGTCGAGCCGCCGCTTGGTCCATGCTCGATCGAGCAGAATCGCGCCGAATCCGAGGAGCGCGAAGAACATCACAAAGTTGTCGAGAAGCGCGACGCGACTCATGACGATTGCGTTGCCCTCTATCGCAAAGAGAAAGCCCGCGACCGTAGCGAGTAGCGCCGAGCCGAACAGCCGTTTCGCGATGACCATGAGCAGCACGACCGCAAGCATGCCGACGATCGCGGTCGAGATGCGCCAGCCGACCGGGTTGTCGGGGCCGAGCGCAAGCATTCCGAGGCCGATGAGCCATTTGCCCGGTGGAGGATGCACGACGAACGACGGGTCGGTGAGGAATCCGTCGGTCACTCCCGAGTTGAAGAGCACGTCGGCTTCGGCGGGCCACGACGACTCGTAGCCGAGATTGACGAGGGTCCAGGCATCCTTCACATAGAAGGTTTCGTCAAAGACGAGAGTTGAGGGGTGGCCGAGGTTGAACAGTCGCGTTATGGCCGCGATGACGACGACGATTGCCGGTGCGACCCAGCGCAAGAGCCGGCGCGCGCGCGGGGTGCGGGCCTCCCACCAGTCGTCGAGTCGAGAGCCGATCGGCGCGGATGTCGCGGGGCCCGAGAGGAGCGCGTCGAACTCGCGCGCGTCCCGGTTGCTCACACGCCAATGTTAGGCGCTCGTGCTGACCGAGCCCGCGCCGCAACCCGCATACTGAAGCCGTGATCATTCTCGCCGCGACCCCGATCGGCAACCTCGGCGATGCGTCAAAACGGCTCATCGAGGCACTTTCGAACGCGCAAGTGATTGCGAGCGAAGACACGCGCACGACCATCCACCTCATGCGCGCGCTCGGCATCGAGAACCGCCCGCGACTCATCCCCATGCACGAGCACAACGAGACCGCGAAAGCCGCCGAAATCGTCGAGCTCGCGCGATCGGTCGATGTGCTCGTGCTGAGTGATGCCGGGATGCCCGCAATCAGCGACCCCGGATTTCCCCTCGTAGCTGCCGCGGCAGCAGCGGGCGTGACGGTCACTGCCCTGCCAGGGCCGAGCGCCGTACTCACGGCCCTTGCCGTATCCGGGCTCCCGACGGACCGCTTTACCTTCGAAGGGTTCCTGCCTCGTAAGGGCCGCGTCGCGTACTTTCGTCAGCTCGCGCGCGAACCACGAACGATGGTGTTTTTCGAGAGTCCCAACCGATTGCCTGCTGCGCTCACGGATCTCGCGACCGCGCTCGGGGGCGAGCGTCGGATTGCCGTGTGCCGCGAGCTCACGAAGCTCCACGAGGAGGTCGTGCGGGGATCCGCGGCTGACGTGGCCGAGCACTTCGCCGAGGCACCGAGGGGCGAGATTTGTATTGTCGTCGCGGGGGCCGCTGCGGTTGCATCCGACCTCCCGACTGCGACTGCGCTCGTTCTGGAGCTCGTCGCCTCGGGCTCGAAACTCAAGGATGCTGTCGGCGAAGTCGCCGACGCAACGGGACTGAGCAAGCGCGACTTGTACGAGGCGGCGCTCGCCGCGCGTGGCAACTAGGCGCCGATCAGGTCGACTTCGCACGCCGCGGATATCTCGCGTCACGTGCCAAATGAAGGAACACACTCGTCAGGGGTCCCGTTCGCCGCGGAAATGTGTGACGAACTACCGGCTCATCCTTCATTTGGCACGCCAACACGGGACAGGGGCGCCCGGGCCTCTTGGACATTTTGCAGTCGCGGCGACCAAGCGCCGCGGGAGTAGGCGACTGAGGCGTAACAACAGCCGAGGCATCCGTAGACTTGAGCCATGGCCGCCGGTAATTCCTTTTACATTGCGACGCCCATCTTCTACGTCAACGACGTGCCGCACATCGGTCACGCGTACACAGAGGTTGCGGCGGACGTACTCGCGCGCTGGCACCGTCAGCGCGGCGAAGACACGTGGCTGCTCACTGGCACCGACGAGCACGGCCAGAAGATTTTGCGAACCGCCGTCGCGAACGACACGACTCCGCAAGTGTGGGCCGACAAGCTCGTCGAGAGCGCGTGGAAGCCCCTGCTGCACACGATCGACATTCGCAACGACGACTTCATCCGCACGACTGAACCGCGCCACGAAAGCGCAGTCGCGATCTTCCTGCAGAAGCTCTATGACGACGGGCACATCGACTCGGGCGAGTACGAGGGCTATTACTGCGTCGGATGTGAGGAATATAAGCCGGTGGATGACCTGCTCGAGCCGACCGACGGCGAATATGTTGGGCAACTCGTGTGTGCCATCCACGGTCGCCCCGTCGAATTGCTGAAAGAGAAGAACTACTTCTTTCGCATGAGCGCGTTCGAGCAGCAGCTACTCGACCTCTACGAAAACACCCCTGGCTTCATTCAGCCCGCGAGCGTGCGAAACGAAATCGTTCAATTCGTCAAGCAAGGGCTCGCCGACTTGTCGATCTCGCGGTCGAGTTTCGACTGGGGAATCAAGGTTCCGTGGGACCACAGCCACGTCGTCTACGTGTGGTTCGACGCCCTGCTCAACTACATCACGGCGATCGGCTACGGGGTCGACAACGAGCAGTTCGAGCGCCGCTGGCCCGCCGTTCAGCTCGTCGGTAAAGACATCGCCCGATTCCATGCCGTCATTTGGCCCGCGATGCTCATGGCCGCTGGGCTCGAAGTGCCGCGCGCTGTCTTCGGCCACGGCTGGTTGCTCGTGGGCGGCGAGAAGATGTCGAAGTCGAAGCTCACGGGAATTGCGCCCTCGCAAATCACCGACACGTTCGGGTCAGACGCGTTCCGGTACTACTTCTTGAGCGCGATCACGTTCGGTCAAGACGGATCTTTCTCGTGGGAGGACCTCACGGCCCGGTATCACGCCGAACTCGCGAACGGTTTCGGAAACCTCGCTTCGCGCGTCATCGCGATGGTCACGAAGTACTTCGACGGAGAGATCCCGGTGGCCGAGCTTGACGAATCGATCACCTCGATCGAGAAGCGCGTGACGGATGCCGCGAACGCCTCGATCGACGAATTCGCGATCAACGAGGCGCTCGCCAAAATCTGGGAGCTCGTTGACGCCCTCAACGGCTACATCACCGACAACGAGCCGTGGGCGCTCGCCAAGGATCCCGCGCTGCGAGGTCGCCTCGAAACCGTGCTCGCGACGACCGTGCACGGCCTCGGCACACTCGCTGTGTTGCTCGCGCCTGTCTTGCCGAAGGCGACGCTGCGGTTATGGCACGCGCTCGGCGGCACGGGCTCGCCCGAAGACCAACGCATCGATTCGGCATACGACGCCACTGTCGGTGCTCGAGTGACCCCGCTCGAGGAGTCGCTCTTTCCCCGGATCGAAGCGTAGGCGGCCTTGACCGGCCCGCGGGGCGGCTCAGGCGGATTGAGTAGCCCGCAGGGCGTATCGAAATCGCCGGGTTCTACTTCAGGCGGATTGAGTAGCCCGCAGGGCGTATCGAAATCGCCGGGTTCTACTTCAGGCGGATTGAGTAGCCCGCAGGGCGTATCGAAATCCCCGGGTGGTTTCGATACGGCTTCGCCTACTCAACCCACGTTCGAT
>JANOOQ010000198.1:0-3297 GCA_031421515.1 Leifsonia sp. | reverse complement strand
CCGCTGCACGAACGTGTGGTCGCTCGTGATTTGCTTGAGCTCTCCGTCGCGGAACAGATAGATGCGCGAGTCGCCGATGTGGGCGATAGCCATTTCGTTGCCGACGCGAAGGGCACCGCTCACAGTCGTGCCCATGCCCATGAGTTCGTTGTGCTCGAAGACAGTCTCGGCGAGGAGCGAGTTGGCGGCGAGCAGTGCGGCGTGCAGAGCAAACTCGGCATCGTGCGACGAGGTGAACAGGCGGTCGGTTTCGATGATGCGACGAACGGCAATCGCCGAAGCGACATCGCCGCCCGCGTGACCACCCATGCCGTCTGCGACGACGAACAAGTACTGGCCTGCGTATCCGCTGTCCTGATTGTTCGCGCGAATCTTGCCGACGTGCGAGACGGCCGCGCTCTTACCCGAGACCATTGCCCCTACCGCCGAAGTTCGAAGCTCGTAGTACCGATCTTGATCGGCGCGTTGAGCGGCACGTGAGTGGGAACAATCACCCGGACCCCGTCGAGGTAGGTGCCGTTGGTCGAGTCTAGGTCTTGAATAACCCAGCCCTCGTTCCACAAGAGCAACCGCGCGTGGTGTGTCGAGGTGTAGTCATCGCGAATGACGAGGTTCGATTCACTCGAGCGACCGATCGAGAGCTGTTCATCGGGGAGGTCGATCTCGAGTCCCTCCTTGGAGCCAGACGTGATTACGAGCCGCTTCGCGGCGAGCGATCCAACGGGTCCGCGAGAAACCGCTGCCTTGGGGGCAGGCGGCGGAGCCACCTTGGGGGCTGGAACGGTCGCGCCCGGGGACGGTGCAGGGACGGGCATCCGGCGCGCCTTGTGTCCAAAGAGATCGGAGCGCAACGCGAAGACGATCGCAAAGATGAAGCCCCACATGATCGCGAGGAACGCAATGCGCAAGAGAAGAAGGGTCAGTTCGCCCACTAGTGGTTACCACCCCACTCGGAGCCCTTGTCTTCAGTGCGAAGGTCGGTGAATTGATCGACGTCAGCTGATTGTGCGAGCACGCGAAACACGATTCGTGTTCGACCGATGTCGATAACTGAGTCAGGCGTGAGTGGTGCTTTCGAGACGGGGTCGCCGTTGAGCATGGAGCCGTTGGTCGAGCCGAGGTCGTTGACTTGAGCGCGCGTGCCGTCCCACAAGACCTCGACGTGTTTGCGCGAAATGCCCGAGTCGTCGACCGTGATGTCTGCGTCACTCCCGCGGCCGATAACGGTGTGCGAACGCGTGATTGGATAGCGTTTGCCGCCGATGTCGAGCACGGGCGTCCAGGCGACGGTGCCCTTGACGTTGACGGACTCGATCTCGATCATGCCCTCGCTGAGCGTGGCCTTCTCCGCGAGGGCGATCGAGATTCCGCCCGCGAACGAGTAGTGCTGAGCGCTCGCGTGGCGCTGCACGAGATCGGTAAACTCCGCGATGAGCGTCGACCCTAAAGCGTCCATTCGCGCAAAGTCGCCAGAGCCGAGTCTTACGGTGAACTTGTTCGGTACGAGGATGCGGTCGCGCGAAACTACGGCTGCCTTCGTGTCGAGTTCTCGACGCAGGGCGCTGGTGATTTCGATCGGCTGAAGACCGCTCTTGAAGGTCTTGGCGAATGCGCCGTTGACGGCGCGCTCAAGACCCTTCTCGAAGTTGTCTAACAGACCCACGACTCTCCTCGTCGACGCTAGCGGTGGTATCACGATGTTAGCCGCTGGCCTTGTGAGATCGGCGCGAATGAGCAGGAGACTCCCGATGTTACTGGGGCCGCACTGTGATAATCTCGCTCAGTTGCCGCTTCGGTTGCAACGCGCGCGCGAGTGGCGAAATTGGCAGACGCGCACGGTTCAGGTCCGTGTGCCCGTGAGGGCATGGGGGTTCAAGTCCCCCTTCGCGCACTATGGAAAATGACGTCCCTCGGGGCGTCATTTTCTGTTGTGGCCAGGGTGCCGCGCGCGGTGGAGCTAAGGCAATCGCGCCAGCGATTGCGCGACCCCAGCGCCGACCGAGCCTGCGAGGGAGGGTCAACCTCTGCGAATGAGACAACTACGCTAAACCCATGCCAACGCTGCCGCCCGGTCATAGCATCCGCCACACGCGCGAGTCGGACCATCCCCTCATCGTCGATGCGATCGACCGGTGGTGGGACACCCCTAATCGCGCCATGCTCGGACTGCTCATGCCGCGGCTGTTTCTGCAGTTCTTTACCCAAACGAGTTGGATCGTCGAGAGTGAGTCCGGTGAGATCGGGGCGTTCTTGATCGGGTTCAGGTCGCAGGATGATGAGGATGTCGCGTACATCCACTTCGTCGGAGTCGACCCCGACCTGCGGCGCCAGCAGATCGCGCACGAGCTGTATGAGCTGTTCTTCGCGACGATGCGACAACTGGGCTGCACCGAAATACGAGCCATTACGGGTTCGTTCAATAAGCGGTCGCAAGCGTTCCACACGGCGATGGGGTTCACGTCGCACGGCGACCGCGAGATCGACGGCGTGCTCGCGTATCCCGACTACGACGGTCCGGGCGAGCCGCGAGTGGTCTTCGTGCGGAGTCTCTAGTCACACCATCGCAGGTACTGCGCGGTCGGGGTACAGCTCCCGCATCGCGTTCTCATACCGTCGCTTCATCAGCAAGAGATAGAGCACCCGGACCGGCGCCGGAACGTTCACCCGGAACCATTCGTCGCGTTCGGCCTCGGGAACGCTCGCGAGCAGAAAGCCGAGCTGTAGGGATAGCGCGTCTCGCGGCAGCTCTTTGCGGTGCGCGTTCAGAGTCGCGCGAGTGTGCTTCTCGAGCTCGTCCCATTCCTTCTGGGAGAGCACGGCCCCCGCGACGGGAAGGATGTAGTCCTCTTCCTGACCGAGATGTGCGACGAGAATCTTGCACAGGCGTTCGATGCTGCCGGCGAGCTCATCCCGAAGTGCAGCGTCCGCTGTCTCGACCCACGGGGCGAGCAACAGTTCAATGTGGGCAAGCTGTTGCGCTACCTCGGCATGCTGGGCAAGCATCTGATTGACATGCACGCCACAAGCTGGTTCGCGCGTTGTTAGCCGATCCCACAGCAACATGTCTTCGGTCTCGTGGTGCAAGTGCAGCGCAAAGAAGTAGAGCTTCGCGTACGTTCCGATGGTCGCGGCGCGTTCGGTGTCACCCGGCTTGACCTCGTGAATGAGGGTCGGCAACTCGGTGTATAGCCAGCGGAAGATGCGATGCACCAGGATCAGGCCCGACGTGTCACAACCCGGTGCCCGTGCACCAGACGGCAACCCGGAGGAGGGTAATTTCGTGGCCACTTCGAATAC
>JANOOQ010000197.1:0-1610 GCA_031421515.1 Leifsonia sp. | reverse complement strand
GCGGTCCGTCGATGACTTCGCCCGTAACTTCGTAACCTCGGTCGGCCGGTAGGCAGTGGAGGAAGATTGCATCGGGCTTCGCGAGCGCCATCATGTCTGCATCGACTTTGTATGCGCTCAGGGATGCAACGCGCGCGGCCTTCTCGTCTTCCTTACCCATCGAGACCCAGGTATCGGTCACGACAACATCGGTGCCAGCGACGGCCTCGATCGGGTCAGTGTAGAGCGTCACGGATCCACCGGTTTGCACCGCGATCGCGTCTGCGTCGGCGACGATGCGGTCGTCGGGCATGTAGTCGGCCGGGCACGCGACTCGAACGTGCATGCCGGCCGTTGCTCCCGCGAGCAAGTAGGAGTGCACCATGTTGTCTGCGCCGTCGCCCAAGAACGTGACGGTGAGCCCAGCGAGGGTTCCCTTGTGCTCACGAATCGTCAAGAGGTCGGCGAGCAACTGACACGGGTGAAACTCGTCGCTCAAGGCGTTGATGACAGGCACGGTAGTGTCCGCTGCCATCTCGACGAGCCCCGACTGAGCGTAAGTGCGCCACACGATCGCGGCGACTTGCCGCTCGAGCACGCGAGCCGTGTCTGACGCCGTCTCTTTGCCACCGAGTTGGCTGTTGGCGGTCGAGATGATGAGCGGCACTCCCCCGAGGTCCGCGATACCGACGGCAAACGAGACGCGCGTGCGCGTCGACGACTTGTCGAAAATCACCGCGACCGTCTGGGGCCCGGCGAGGGGCTTTCGACTCCACCTGTCGGCCTTGATCGCTTCGGCAAGATCGAGAATCGCCGTCTGTTCCTCTTGAGTGAGGTCGTCGTCTCTCAGAAAGTGACGGGTCATTCGGCTGCCTCCAGCGCTGTAGTGAACTTTTCGATGAACTCGGTGATCTCGGCGTCGCCGATGATGAGGGGTGGTGCAAGTCGAATGCTCTCGTCGTTGGGAGCGTTGATGATGAGCCCCGCATCCGCCGCTCGAGCAACGACCGCGGGAGCCACGGGCTTCGCTAGCCCCACGCCGATGAGCAGGCCGGCGCCTCGAACTTCGGCAACGCCGGGTAACCCCGTAATGGCCTCGCGCAACTGCTCGCCGCGAACGCGCGCATTCTCGACGAGGCCTTCGCGCTCGATCTCGCCGAGCACCCCGTTCGCTGCGGCGCTCGCGAGCGGGTTGCCGCCGAAAGTGCTGCCGTGTTGGCCAATGGTCAGGAGATCGGATGCTGCGCCAAAGGTCACGAGTGCGCCGATCGGAATTCCGCCGCCGATGCCCTTCGCGAGAGCTATCGCGTCGGGGGTTATCCCCGCCGGCTGGAACGCGAACCAGGAGCCCGTTCGTCCGGCCCCCGTCTGGATCTCGTCGACAATCAGTAGCACGCCGTGGCGGGTAGTGAGTTCTCGAGCCGCGGCGAGATATCCATCGGGAAGCGGAACGACCCCCGCCTCGCCCTTGATGGGCTCGACTACGAGAGCTGCGACATCCGGCCCGATCGTTGCTTCGAGCGCCTCGATCGTGCTGTCGATGTGTTCGACCCCGGGCAAGAGCGGCTCGAACGGCTCGCGAAGCGACGGCTTGCCCGTGAGCTACGAAGGCTGGACCACCATGTCCAAGT
>JANOOQ010000196.1:0-1545 GCA_031421515.1 Leifsonia sp. | reverse complement strand
CCGCCACGATCACGCTCGAGCCCGACATCGAGATCGCGGCGATCTCGGGGCTGAGCATGATGCCGAATGTCGGGAAGAACACCCCGGCTGCGATTGGTAGGGCTATCGCGTTGTATCCGATGGCCCAGCCTAGGTTCTGCCTCATCTTGCGCACGGTACCCTTGCCGATGCGCAGCGCGACCGCGACATCTAGCGGGTCGGACCGCATGAGCACAACGTCGGCGGTTTCGATTGCGACGTCCGTTCCAGCGCCGATCGCGATTCCGAGGTCGGCTTGCGCCAGGGCTGGGGCGTCGTTAACTCCGTCGCCGACCATCGCAACCTTCTTGCCCGAGCGTTGCAGTTCGGCGATCTTGGCGGACTTGTCTTGGGGAAGAACCTCCGCGATGACGGTGTCGATGCCCAGCAAGGCGGCGATGCGTTTGGCGGTCGGTTCGTTGTCCCCCGTGAGCATGACAACCTCGATGCCTGACTCATGCAGGGCAGCGATAGAGGCCGCGGCGGTTTCTCGTGGCGCGTCGGCCAGGGCGATCACGCCAGCTGCTGTGCCATCGACAGCAAACGCGATTGCCGTGCGACCGGTGGCTGCCAGTTCGTTCTGCGTGGCCGCGATGGAGCTGATGTCGATTCCCTCCTCGGCCATCAACCGAGCGTTGCCCATCACCACCTGACGTCCGTTCACCGTCGCGACTGCTCCGAGTCCGGTGATGTTTCGAAAGGCGGTCGCGGTCAGTCGAGGAGCGTCGCGTGAATCGGCGTAGGCGACAATCGCTTTGGCGAGCGGATGCTCAGACTCGCGTTCCGCGGCGGCGGCGTACGACAGCAGTTCGATATCGCTCATACCGGCCGGAACGCAGTCAGTAACTTCGGGTTCTCCCTTGGTCAAAGTTCCTGTCTTGTCGAGCACGACCGTGTCGATATGAGCGGCGGACTCCAACGCACTGGCGTTCTTGAACAGCACCCCACGCTTGGCGCCGAGTCCGGTGCCGACCATGATCGCGGTAGGGGTTGCCAGCCCCAAGGCGTCCGGGCACGTGATGACGACGACGGTTATCGCGAACAGGATCGCGGTCGGCACCGAGGCGCCAACGATCAACCACCAGACGAGGAAAGTCAGGCTACCGCCGATCAGTGCGACGAGCACGAGCCAGAACGCCGCACGGTCGGCCAAGCGTTGACCGGGAGCCTTCGAGTTCTGTGCCTCTTGCACTAGAGCGACGATCTGCGCGAGTGCCGTGTCGGCGCCGACCTTCGTGGCCCGTACCCGCAGCGTGCCGGTGGTGTTGACGGTCGCGCCGATCGCCTCGGAGCCGACCGTCTTGACCACGGGCAGGCTCTCACCCGTGACCATCGACTCGTCGATCTCCGAGTCGCCCTCCTCGACTGTGCCGTCGGTAGGGATCTTCGCGCCAGGACGCACGAGCATGAGGTCTCCCGGCATCACCTCGGCGGTCGGGATTTCGACCTCTTCGCCGTTGCGAAGCACGACTGCTTTCGGCGGAGCAAGCTCCAAAAGTGTTCGGATCGCGTCGTTCGCGCCGCCCC
>JANOOQ010000195.1:0-2201 GCA_031421515.1 Leifsonia sp. | reverse complement strand
CAAGTCGCCATCGCGATGGCACAGATCAACGAGACTCCGCCTGAGCTGCCCGTCACGGTCGCAGAGCCTGTGCGCAATCTCGTGTACGCGTGCATCGCGAAGAACCCCTCCGATCGACCTGCTTCGGCGGCCCATCTTGCTCGCGCGGCTCAATCTCTGCGCAGAGGGGATGTCGCCGCAGCAGCCGCGGCCGTGCCCGGCATTCTCGGCGAAGGCACGCACGCCGCCACCGTCGGGCCGAACTACGGCCAGAACACCTCATCGGTCACTCAAGTCATGCCCGTGAACGGTGCAGACACCGCGTCACTGCCGGTCGAGGCGAGGCGTCGAAATCCCTGGACGTGGCCACTCGTTGCACTCGTGTCGCTCCTGGCGGTCGTGCTCATAGGAACGATCATCGCCTTACTCGCGAACCCCGGACCTGGCCCAGACCCGACGTCGACCGAGACTGGTTCGCAATCCCCGACTCCATCGACTACACCGACGGGCAACAATCGCGTGCCCCTCGATCAAGCCGACATTATCGGCCGCACGGAGCCTGTCGTCAAAGCGTTCTTGCTCGAGCTTGGTCTCGTGCTCGATGCTCAAGAGGGAATCGTCGCGCCTTCCGAAGACCAAGTGGGGCTCGCGTACAGCGCGAACCCCCACGGCAACGTGCGCGTCGGCGAGATCATCACGGTCAAGTTCTACGCTCCGATCCCGCCACCCGTTGCCTCAAAGCCCACGGCCGTGACCGCTCCTGCGGGGCCGTGGCTCGCGGGCCAAGTGCTCACCGTGACGTGGCCGGAGTACGTCGGATGCCCCGCCGGGCATCCACACAATGGCTTGAACTTCCAAGTAACGAACGGCACGGCTTCGGTGTCGAACACTGTACCGACGGGAACAACGAGCCTCGAGATAACGCTTGGCGCGGCAGGCACGACGACGATCAAGTACACCGCGTTGTGCACTGACTTTGAGTCGCCGCCCTCCGACCCCACGAGCATCACAGTCAACTGACATCCTCGCTAAGAGTGCACCGGGTAGACTGCGAAAGCTATTGTCGGGTTTCCATGTGGAGAGTGCAGTGTGACTGAAGGTCTTGCGCAGGGCGTGCGCCAGCTTGCTGGTCGCTACGAACTCGGAGAACTCATCGGACGCGGTGGGATGGCCGACGTGCATGTCGGAATGGATTCTCGCCTCGGTCGCCGAGTCGCCGTCAAGCTCTTGAAGCCGTCGCTCGCAAACGACCCCGCATTCCGTACGCGCTTCCGTCGCGAAGCTCAAGACGCGGCAAAGATGGCTCACCCCACGATCGTGCGCATCTTCGACGCGGGCGAAGAAACCATTCGCGAAGCGAACGGTTCCGAGACTCTTGTGCCTTTCATCGTCATGGAATATGTCGACGGGCGCTTGCTCAAAGACGTCATCGCCGAGGGCCCGCTCGACCCGGCGGAAGCAACTCGAATCATCGGTCAAGTACTGACGGCGCTCGAGTATTCGCACCGCGCGGGAGTCGTGCATCGCGACATCAAGCCCGGCAACATCATGATCACGACGAGTGGCCAAGTAAAGGTCATGGACTTTGGCATCGCTCGCGCGATCTCCGACTCGGCCGCGACGATCGCCGAGACGAGTGCGATTGTTGGCACCGCGGCCTACTTCTCTCCCGAGCAAGCGCGCGGGGAGGCAGTGGATGCCCGCACCGACCTCTACTCGACGGGCATCGTGCTTTTCGAGCTCTTGACGGGCCGGGCACCGTTCCGCGGAGACAACCCCGTCGCGGTCGCGTACCAACACGTCAACTCCGACGCCGTACCGCCGAGCTCCCTCAACCCGCGAGTCTCGCCCGCGCTCGACGCCGTAGTGTTGCGCTCGCTCGCGAAGGACCGCTTCGACCGCTACCAAAGCGCGAGCGACTTTCGCCAAGACGTCGAAGCCGCGGCCGCGGGAGAAGTGCCCGCTCATAAGCAGCTCGTCGCGAACGACTTCAACGCGACCCTCTTTGGTGTGAACCCCTCCTCGGTCGCGGGTTCCGAAGCCACCCTGCGTCAACTGACGGTCGATACCGATGATCGCCTCGTGCGCACGCAGGCTCGCCCACCCGTCGCGTGGATCTGGGCGGGAATCGCCACGATGGTCGTCGTTATCGTCGGGGTCATCTTCTGGACCTTCAATCTCTCGCCGGCCCAATTGACCGCAAACGTCTCGATCGACGTGCC
>JANOOQ010000194.1:0-1624 GCA_031421515.1 Leifsonia sp. | reverse complement strand
GACTCGACGAACGTGCGCACGTCGACCCCGACGCTCGCGAGCTCGATAACCGAGAACTCGGGTTGAGATTCGAGTAGCTGTGTGAGCGAGCCGACGCGCGTGGAGACGATCGCGAGTGGCCCCGACGTCGCGACGCGCGATTCCGCGGGCCGAACTGGTTGCCGTTCGACAGGGCTTGCACACACGACTTGCACGCGCTCTCCTTGCCATACTCCCCCGCCGGGAGGAAGGCGATCGATGTACGCAGTTCCGTCGCCGCCCGCGACGACGAACTCGTTGCGAGTCGCGTGTCGAAGCCACAAGCGCGTGGGGAGCAGCGCGAGTAGCGATTGAAAATCGGGGGTTGAGCGCTGCGCCGCGATTGCGAAGTGGATGCCTCGCGCTCGACCATCTCGTAACCCGCTCGCCACGCGCTCGACGAACTCGCTTCTGTACTCCGCCGAGAATCGGGACACGAGCGAATCGAAGTCATCGATCACGACGAGTGAATCTCGGCCCGCTCCCGCGGTCTCGCGCTCAACCGTGAGCTCAGCGATTGCGTCCCACGCGGCGGCGGGCTCGGCCGGGATCCAATCCACGTTTGTCGCGGTCCGCGCGATCGCCGCGAGTGCCGTCGATTTGCCGCTCGATGGCGCTCCGAGAACGAGCAGGTGCCCGTCAACCTCGGGTCGCCAACACGCGATGCCGCGTCGCTGCTCGTTCGGAACATCCGTTACGCCAAAACACAACCCACTCTCCGTGGGTTCGAGCAGGTCTGGCGAGATGAAGTCGTCCAAGGGCTCGCACCATGGTCGCCGTGGCGAGGCTGCCGCGACCCAACGGTTCGCGACCGTGCGTGCATCTCGCTCGCTCGCGATCGCGAATTGCACAGTGCGCCCTCGACCTCCCGCGAGCTGAACGACGCCTCGACCTCTCGCGTCACCAGGAATCTCCGCCGCGTCTTCGGATCCGACGACTGCGAGACTGTCCGCTCGGTTGTTCACTCGGAGTGAAATGCGCAAGTCGGCATTCGCGAGGACCGCGTCTCGCACGACTCCCGCGGGTCGCTGCGTGCACAAAATGAGATGGATGCCGAGCGAACGACCGCGCGCCGCCAGATCGGAAAACAGTGCGTGTAGTTCGGGATACTGCGAAGTCATGGCGGCAAATTCGTCGACAACGATGACGAGGCGAGGGAGCTCGTCGGTGTCGTCGATAGAACGTGCACTCGCTGCGACAAGCGTTCGTTCTCGATGTCGTAGTTCAGCGAGCAAGCTCTCGAGTGCGCGCGTGGCCGACGACTCGTCGAGGTCGGTGATGAGTCCGACGGTGTGCTTGAGCGGGGTCAGAGCTGAGAATGCGGAGCCTCCCTTGAAGTCGACGAGGAGAAAGGTCACCCGATCGGGCGAGTAGGTCGCTGCCATCGCGAGCACCCACGCAATAAGCAACTCACTCTTGCCACTGCCCGTCGTGCCGCCGACGACTGCGTGCGGGCCGTGCTTCACGAGATCGAGCTCGAATAGGCCGTCCTCGGAACGCGCAACCGCGCACGTGAGAGTGCCCCGGCTCACGGCGTCCACGGCACCGAGCATCGAGGCGAGTTCGGTAGTTGCCGCGAGCGCCGCGCTCGCGACAACGAGACCGT
>JANOOQ010000193.1:0-2044 GCA_031421515.1 Leifsonia sp. | reverse complement strand
GCCAAGCCGGTGAAGGTGAAGGACACGGTTGCGTGGTCGGAGACCGAGGTCGATCAGTTCCTCGAGGCCACCTCCACGCATCGGTGGGCGATCGCGTTTCGGCTCGGCGTGCTCTACGGTCTGCGCCGCAGCGAGGTGCTCGCGCTCCGGTGGGACGACGTCGACCTGGACAGGCAGACCCTACGAATCGACGAAAGCCTCGTCGCAGTCAGCGATGGGGCCGCATGGGGTGACGCAAAGAACGAGCGCTCGCGGCGCACCATCCCGCTCGACGAGGCCACGCTGCGCTGTCTCACCCGCCGTCGCGCCGACCAGGCCGCCGAACGCCTCGTCGCAGGGCCGGCGTGGGAGGGCGGCAACCTGATCGTGACAACGCGCCAAGGCGGCATCGCCCTCCCCCGTTCCTACGACCGAGCCCTGGAACGCATCGTCAAGCACGCGGAACTTCCTCGGCTCACGTCGCACGGTCTTCGCCACACCGCGGCCACTCACATGGTGAGCACCGCCGCCGACGTCGGCGAACTCCGAGCCATCGCCGATATTCTCGGTCACAGCCCAGAGATGCTGCTCAACACGTACTCGCACGCACTGCCGCGGAGCCAGAGCGCCGTGGTCGCGCGCCTCGGACGGCGGTCGACGTAAGCGTCAGTCGGCGACCGAGATGTGCAGAACCTGGATCGGGAGGTTCGGCGCGCCGGCGATCCTCCGGTCGCCCGTCAGCAGCGGCGCGTCCAGGTGTGTGGCCAGGACGACGTACACAGCGTCCTGAACGATGAGGTTTCGCCGATACTTCCACGCCTCCCCGATGAGCGGTCGGCTTCTGCTCACGGTGACCGGCAGTGTCAGAAGGCTGTCGACAGCGCTGGTCGCTCTGCCCTCATCGATGAGACCTTTGAGGAGCATTCGCCTCACTGCGCCAACGGCCTCGATGTGGAAGTGGTCAGGAACCCACCACCGTCGATCCCGCGGCGCAAGAGCGAGCAAGCTGCGCCCCAGTGACGTCCGAACGGCGATCTCAGCCGCTGCCGACGCGTCGAGGACGACTGCGTTCACGAGCCGGTGACAGTGCGGTCTTCGGCAATGAGTTCGGCGGCAGTGGACCCGAGCTCGATCCAGTCATCGTCACGCTCGAGGTCGGCGATCCACGCTGCAATCGCCTCCGTGGAGGTGTCATCCTCGGGATTGACGACATCGATCAGGGAGTCGTTCGCGAAGTCGTCAGCGCGGCGGGCCATCAGAACAGCGTACCTCTGGCTCGAGCGAGCAGTGATCAAGTTTGGACGTCCCGGCGATTGATCAAGCTGCGGTCCGCTGTCTCAAGGAACCGCCCGGAGCTCGGTTCGGGTCCTGTTCGCCGCCCGGAGCGGCACCGATCAAGCGCCGCGTCCTTCGGTCCGGATTGATCGACGCGATTACCGGAATAACTGCGGCCCTGCTCAGCGATCACCGGAATATCTACAGCTATGCGCTCGCGATCAGCCGTCGTCGACCACCGTCTTGCGCCTAAAGCCCTCCGACAGCAGAACCGAGCCTTGCCCGATCGGGTTTGCGTGGTTCTAGCAAGGCATCAGTCCGTCCGCTCTTCGACAATCACGTCCGAGGAGAGCACGCTGTTGATTCGGGCTACAAGTTCTGGACTTGCAGAATCGGTCCACCAAACGCTTTCTAGCGCCTCGCGGAATGGCTGGCTCGACAGCGCAGCGCGGTGAATGGCATCCACCATTGCGTCACTTGGGGGGCTATCGCCCGTCACACGACAAAGAAGATTCTCGATCGGGCCTGCGCCTAGGAAGGCCAGGCGAAACTCGTCTTGCGGGGCTGATTCAGCTAACTCCACTATCACGCGGACCACCGCAAGGTCCGCAGCAAGCACCGCGTCGTCGACGTAGTGCATCGCCCAAAAGGCTTCACTGAGGCGCAGACCATTTGGCACGGTTACCTCACCATCCCGATGGAAGAGGTACGCGTCCCAGAAGTTGCTGATGAACGCCTCGTCAATCTCCAAGACTGTGCCTGCGCCGTGTTGAGTTGATCGTTCGCATCC
>JANOOQ010000192.1:0-10889 GCA_031421515.1 Leifsonia sp. | reverse complement strand
GCAATTTGACGTGACTGGATACCTCGCGACCGGCGTGCACTAGAGCACGATGGGCCTCGCCACGATGATTCCTCAGGGCATATGCTTGCCCCACAATTGGCGCACACGCTAACCCGACCGGAGGGCTCCATGAGCGACGAGACTCCCACCCAAAAGTTTGATACAGAGGAGGATGCCCCGACCGAGCGAATGACGCAAACGACGAGCGACTCGGGCGAGGCACCGGCCGGCCGCTCACGTCGCACGGTCATCATCCTCGCGTCGATCGGCGGAGCGCTCCTCCTCGCGGTACTCATCCTTCTCGTCGTGTTGCTTACGCGCGGCTCGGGCGACCCGGTGGCGTTGCCCACCGACACTGCGACTGAGTCTGCAACCCCGAGCGCGACGCCCAGCGAATCCGCGAGCCCAACGCCCACACCTACGCCGACCGAAACCGAAGCAGCGCCCCCGCCCCCGCCCCCTCCAACGGCGGGTCCAACGATCAACAGCTTCACGACCGCGAATGACGAAGTGCTTTGCAATACGCAGGCCCCAAACCCCTCGCCGCAATACATCTCGTTCTCGTGGTCGACGTCTGACGTCTCCGAGGTCTATTTCGGGGTCAACACCAACGATGCATCACAGGGATTCTTCTTCAACAACCTTCCACCGAGTGGTGACACATCGGACTTCCCGCCCGGATACGACCCGTTCCAGTACCCGTGTCCGACTGAGAGCACCAAATACACACGTACCGTCGTTGACAGCGACGGGCTGAAAGCGAGCAAGTCAATCACGATCACCAATGTTGGTGACACTCCATAGGAGGAACAGCGAGTGACCAATCCGGTCGAGCCGGCGAAATAGTCCGACGCCCTCATCATCACGCTCGCGAGTATCGGCGGCGTGCTCTTGCTCGCGGTCGTGGCTCTCGCATTCTTGTTGATCGGGCGCGGTAGCGTTTCGGGCGATCCTGGATTGGTCGCGGCATCCGACTCCCCAAGTCCGACGCCGACCGTGAGCGAGAGTGTCGCACCTGAGCCAGAACCCGAACCTGAAGACACGACTCCGCGCTTCACGAGTTTCGACGCGCTCACCGAAGTTGAGTGTCCGCAAGACGGCGAGAAGCCCGAGATTCTCGTGTCGTGGGAGACGGCTTTCGCAGTCGAGGTTTGGTACACCTCTGGCCACGAAGACGCCAAGGACGACAACTACATGCAAGTGCCGCTCAACGGAAGTCAAGACGACTTCACCGATGAGCACTTGTTCCCGTGCAACCACCGTGAGATGAGCGAATACACGCTCACGCTCGTTGGGCCAAATGACGAGCGCGTGAGCGAGTTCTGGACTGTCGTCGACTTGAACTGGGGCGGCTAGGGCGCAATCAGGGCCTCCCAATTAGACGCTGACTTGATGTCGCTTTCCGACACCACTAGGTATCGCCACACCCCGAACAATTTTGAGTCGGTGACGAGTGCGGCCCACTCTTCTGCGGCCGCTTGCTTAACGAGCACTGTTGCATCGGTCACTTGGCCGTCGCCCTTATCTTCGACAAGCCAGTGCACGCCTTCGGAGTCGATGACAATGAAGTCTGGAAAATATCGGCGGGTCTGGTCGTAAGTTATCCACACTGGGTCGGTCTGGTAGAGCCGTAGCCACCACCTGACGCTCACGCTTTTGTCGGCGAGCAACGCAAAGGCGAACTCACCAGTGTTTGAATCGAAGGATGCCGCGGCCTCTCCCGAACGTGACCAACCCCCGTACCAGCTCGAAGTAAGAACGGGTCGTACCAGCTCAGCACCTCGGCCGGCGCCGGTTTCGGTTGCAGCAGATTCTGCGGCTTCCACTCCCACACCGGCTACCGGTCGTTTCGCTCGAACGCAATGCGAACGAGAGACCCCTCCACAGGTCGAGTTTCAAGAAAGTTATTGATTTTCCGGTATTTGTACTCGAACATAGTTTCGAATGTGCGATACTAGAGCATGTCCCTCACCGAGTCGTTCGCACACACCGCCCAGTCGGTCGTCGCGCTCGGATTAGTGGATGCCCCAAGTCTCGCCACCCTGAGCGACGACTCGCTGCTCGCCGCTCACTCGGTGTTGACTGAACATCGTCGACATGCGGATTCCCTAGCCGCCCGCCTCGCGGGCGAGCTCAAGCGGCGTTCGTCGCGGGATGCTGGCTACTCCGGCCTCGCTCAGCGCAAGGGCTTCGGCAGCACCGAAGCCATGTTGCAGTCGCTCTCTCCCGTGAGCCGCATTGAGGCTACTCAACTCGTTCGCGCCGGCACACTCATGGCGTCGCCGCCAGCGACTCTCTGGGAGTCCGCGATCGCGACCGCCCTGACTTCAGGCTCACTTGCCGTCGCGGCAGCCGAGGCGATTCGCTGTGGCCTCTCCCCCGTTGCAGACTCGGCGCCCGCATCCGACCTTCTCGCGGAATGCGCGCGGTTGCTCGAGCGGGTTGCGCTCGTCTCACTCGATGAGTTGCGACGTGAAGCACGCGCTGCGCGCGACCGGCTCGATGAGGCCGGCATTGCACGACGCGAAAAGCAGCGCCGAGATAACAGGTACCTCAAGCGATGGATACGAGACGACGGCATGTATCAAGGCGCGTTTCTGCTCGACCCCGAGGCCGGGCTGCACGTGTTCACCGCACTCGACGCAATCATCGCGCCGCGGCGAGGCGTCCGCTTCGTGGATGCCGCGACTGACGCATCGACCGGGAACACCGCAGACTCCACCGACGCCTCAGCCGTCGATGATTCCCGCACGCGCGACCAACGTCTGGCCGACGCACTCGTCGACCTCGTGCGGCTCGCCGTCGATGCCGACCCCGGCACCCTCTTCGGACTTCGCCGCCCGGCCGTACGAGTCGTCGTCACCGAAGCTACTCTCGAGACGGCAGGTGGTCACGGCTTCCTCGAAGGAGACGCACAGCCGATCTCCCGAGCAACAATCGACCGTTTCGTTTGCGACACCGGGATGATCGGCATAAAGTTCGACCGCCGGCAACAGATCATCGACCTCGGTCGCACGCAACGACTCTTCAGCGCCACGCAACGACTCGCGATCTCGGTTCGCGACGGCGGGTGCATCTTCCCAGGTTGCACGAAGCCGCCCGCTGGCTGCGAAGTCCACCACATCACCCAGTGGCGCAACGGTGGCCGAACGGATGCCCGCGACGGGGTACTCCTGTGCAGACACCACCACATGCTCTTGCACAACAACCACTGGCAGATCCTGCGTGACCGGGACCAGTACTGGCTGAAGCCGCCCCGCTCGGAAGACCTGCAACAGCATCTGAGACCACTCAGCACAAAGAGTCCGCTCATGCGGGAGTTAAGTGGGGTTACGTAGGGGCACGCATTCGAGCGACTCCTAGCGCTCCGGTAGAATTCAACAAAACACACTCAGGCACCCCCGCAGCTCGAGAACGCGCCCGGCGCGATCCCGTCAGCGAACAGACTCGGTGCCGCACATATCGAACCGGAGTACTCCATGGCCGAAACCACGCCGCACGGCGGCACCGCATCTCACGCGAGCGACGGCATCCCCGACAAGCCGGCCCTCGAAGGGCTCGAAGCAAAATGGGGCGCATCCTGGGAGGCAGCGGGCACATATCGGTTCGATCGTGAAACAGCGACGCGCGAGTCGATGTTCTCGGTCGACACTCCCCCGCCGACCGCATCGGGCAGCCTGCACATCGGCCACGTCTTCAGCTACACCCACATGGACCTTGTCACCCGGTTTCAGCGGATGCGCGGCAAGAGCATCTTCTACCCGATGGGTTGGGACGACAACGGACTGCCCACCGAACGCCGCGTGCAAAACTACTACGGCGTGCGTTGCGACCCAACGCTCCCGTATGACGCCGGGTTCACTCCGCCTCTGCACGGAGGCGAAGGATCCTCGTCGAAAGCGGCCGATCAAGTGCCAATCTCGCGACGCAACTTCATCGAGTTGTGCGAAACCCTTACCGCTGAAGACGAGAAGCAATTCGAAGAACTGTGGCGCCAGCTCGGTCTGAGCGTCGACTGGGGGCTCACGTACCGCACGATCGGCGACGATGCCCAGCGCGCGGCTCAGCGAGCGTTCTTGAGAAACCTTGCTCGCGGCGAGGCGTATCAGGCCGAAGCCCCGACCCTGTGGGACATCACATTCCGCACGGCGGTCGCGCAAGCCGAACTCGAAGACAAAGAGCAACCCGCCGCGTACCATCGGCTCGCGTTCCACGCGCCCGACGGCACAGACATCCACATCGAGACGACGCGCCCCGAGCTCTTGCCGGCGTGTGTTGCCCTCGTCGCGCATCCCGACGACGAACGCTACAAGGCGCTGTTCGGCACAACCGTCATGACCCCGCTCTTCGGCGTCGAAGTGCCGATCGTCGCCCACCACCTCGCGCAGCAAGACAAGGGCTCGGGTATCGCCATGATCTGCACGTTCGGCGACGTGACTGACGTCGTGTGGTGGCGCGAGCTCGACTTGCCGAACCGCACCATCATTGGCGCGGACGGCCGCATCATCGCGGAAGCGCCCGACGTGATCGAGTCGCCCGCTGCAATTGCTGCGTACGCCGAGCTTGCAGGCAAGACGGTGTTTAGCGCGAAAGCTCGAGTCGTCGAGCTGTTGCGTGAGTCGGGCGAGATGGAAGGCGACCCCAAGCCCATCGTGCATCAAGTGAAGTTCTTCGAGAAGGGCGACAAGCCACTCGAGATCATCTCGACCCGCCAGTGGTACATCACAAACGGTGCTCGAGACGAGAAGCTTCGCTCCGCCCTAATGGATGCCGGACAGCAGATCTCGTTCACTCCAGACCACATGCGCGTGCGCTACGAAAACTGGGTAGGCGGACTCACGGGAGACTGGCTCATCTCGCGTCAACGCTTCTTCGGGGTACCGATCCCCGTGTGGTACAAGCTCGACGCAGCGGGTGAAAAGGGCGCGGTAATCGTGCCGACCGAAGCGAGCCTTCCCATCGACCCATCGAGCGACGTGCCGCCCGGCTACTCAGAAGCGGACCGCGGATCGAAGTTCGTGGGAGAGCTCGACATCATGGACACGTGGGCGACGTCGTCACTCACTCCGCAAATCGCTGGCGGTTGGGAGACCGACCCCGAGCTTTTCGACCTCGTGTTCCCGTACTCGCTGCGCAGCCAGGGTCAAGACATCATTCGCACGTGGCTCTTCTCGACCGTGCTTCGTGCTCAACTCGAACACGGCACGATCCCATGGGCGAACACGGGCATCTCGGGATTCATCGTCGACCCCGACCGCAAGAAGATGTCGAAGTCCAAGGGCAACGTCGTTACCCCCAAGGGGATGCTCGACGAACACGGCTCAGATGCTGTGCGCTACTGGGCGGCGTCATCCCGCTTGGGCACCGACGCAGCGTTCGACCCGCAGAACCCGAAGCAAATCAAGATCGGTCGCCGACTCGCAATCAAGGTGCTCAACGCCGCGAAGTTCGTGTACAGCTTCGAGGCCGGTCGAGCTGACCAAACCCAGGCCGGTCGAGTAGACCCGAAGGGTGCCCCTCAGGCCGGTCGAGCTGGCCAAGCTCAGGCCGGTCGAGCTGGCCAAGCTCAGGCCGGTCGAGTAGACCCGAAGGGTCGTATCGAGACCGAAGTCACCGAACCACTCGACATCGAGATGCTCCGGAGCCTGGGCGTCGTAGTCGAGACCGCGACGGATGCTCTCGAGAAATACGATCACGCTCGCGCCCTCGAAACCGCTGAACAATTCTTCTGGACGTTCTGCGACGACTACCTCGAGCTCGTGAAGGAACGCGCATACGGTGCAGCTACCCCCGAGGCACAAGCGAGCGCCGTCATGGCACTCCGCACAGCAATCGACGTGTTCCTGCGCCTCTTCGCTCCGTACCTCCCGTTCGCGACCGAAGAAGTCTGGAGCTGGAAGCACGATGGCTCGGTGCACACGGCCGCGTGGCCGACCTCGCAAGACACAGGTGCTGCGGGCGAGCCCAGTGGCTTGCTTGGGCTCGTGAGTGAAGCGCTCATCGGAATCCGGCGCGCAAAGACCGACGCGAAAGCCTCCCAGAAGACAGAGGTTGTCTCTGCGACCATCGCAGGTCCCGCCCTTCTGCGGCTCGGACTCGCCGATCTGCAAGCCGTCGGACGCATTGCCGCGGTCGAATTCGTCGAGGCCGACGAGATCGACGTCCGCGACATCGTGCTTGCGGAAGCGATCGAAGAGGGAGTAAGCGCATGACCGGCGCGACGTGCATGACGGCGGCGCGTGCATCCGCCAACGGAGTGCTCGCATGATCCGAGCCATCGAGCCCCGAGATCGCGACGCATGGGAGCGTCTCTTTCTCGCCTACGGCGTCTTCTACAAGACTGAATTCGACCGACGCGTGCTCGACGGCGTGTGGGCTTGGCTGATGGATGACGCGGCTCCCGTCCGAGCATTCGTTGCCGCCGAAGGCGACCACAGCGCCGAAGCTGCCGTGGGCCAGGAGATCTTCGGATTCGCGCTCTACCGCGAGGCCCCAGATACCTTCACTGCTGGGCCCGCGTGGTTTCTCGACGACTTGTACGTCGACCCGGAGCACCGCGGTTCAGGCGCAGGCACCGCGCTGATCGACGCGATCACTGCGTACGCCGCTGCGCACGGCGGGGGCACACTGCGCTGGATCACGGCGGACGACAACTTCACGGCGCAAAGCGTCTACGACAAGCTTGCGACTCGCGCCAAGTGGGTCACCTATGAACGGGAGTCATGATGCAGCTCGGAACCCGTTGGAACGTCGGCGCTGAGCCGCCCGCTCGGCTCGAGCCCGCTGTGCGTGCCGCGATCAAGGGAGTCGAGGATCAACTAGCGGGCGTCGATACGACCCAGTGGCGGTGGACACTCACGTGGCTCGAGGGGCGACCCGTCGTTGAACTCGACGACGGCACGAGCATCCGGGTCTCGGCTGACGGCACGACTACCGTCGTCGACGCCGACTAGAACAGTCGCGTGAGGCGGCTTGCGTGCGCGTGATGACGTGCGTCGAGCTCGCGCGCTAGCTCGAACTGTCGCGACAGTCCTTCGCGCGAGACGGTCGCGCGAATCTGCCGTTGATGAGACCACGAGAGCAGTGCGAGCCCGAGGCGGCGCGCTGCACGGTCGAGAATGCTCGAACGAGCACTGAAGTAGGTGGAAGCAGTCATCGTTCTGAGCTTTCGGTAGCAACATCGCCGTCAATGATGGGGAAGGCATTGAAATGGACCTGAACGGGTCGAGACCCGGGCGGTGTCTTGCCAATGAAGGGATCAAGCGTCGCCTTGGCCCACTTGTCCCAAGACTTCACAACCTCAGCCAACTGCTCCGGCGTGAGGCGCACATTCGCAGTCGCGATCGCGCTCGCGTCGACCCAGGGCTGATCAAGCGAGTCGAACCCCCGATTTACAAAGTCAGCCAGCATTATCGAGCGGTTGTGCTCCCACTCGCGCATGAGCGTTGCCGACGCTGCACGCACCGCGGGAGAGTCAATCACGTCGTCGGTTGAGAGCATGATTCCCCCGGGTACGCGCTCCCACCAGCGCTCACGACCGGTGCCCTTGCCCTCGACTTCGCGTACAAACCCGTGGCGTTCGAGTTGGCGCAAGTGATAGCTCGTCGCCCCGCTCGACTCGCCGAAGCGCTCGGCGAGGCCACTCGCGGTGAACTGGCCGTAGATCGACAGCGCGTTGAGAATCTGAACGCGAAGCGGATGCGCGAGCGCCTTGAGGCTCTCAAGATCTAGAGTGCGATCGGTCGCACTCGGGGTCGTTTCGTCCATGGTGCAAAGATAGCATTGCAAACAAAGCTTTGCAAGTATTGTTTTGCAATTGATTCTTTGCATAGTCTGGGATCATGACCAACCCCTTCTTCGTTGCGAGCACCCTGCCCTTTGGCATGCCCCCCTTTGCTGACATCACAGATGAGCATTACCGGCCTGCGTTCGAGAAGGGCATGGCCGAACAACTCGCCGAAGTGCACGCGATTACGTCGAATCCCGACGTCGTTTCTTTCGACAACACGATGATTCCCCTCGAGAAGAGTGGCCAGACGCTCGATCGCGTTGCGACGGTGTTCTACAACAAATCCTCTGCGGACAGCAACGACTTCACGAACGATCTCGAAGAAGAGATCGCACCAATGCTCGCTTCGCACTCCGACGCAATTCGCCTCGACTCGGTGCTCTATCAGCGAATAAAGAGCCTCTACGACTCTCTCGACACCCTCGACCTCGATGCCGAGTCGCGCTACCTCGTCGAGCGCTATTACATCGAGTACACCGTCGCGGGAGCCGGACTCAACGAGAGCGAAAAGCAAAAGCTCCGCGATTACAACCAACGCCTCTCAACCCTCACTACTCGCTTCGAGAAGAATCTGCTCGCCGACACGAACGACCTCGCTGTCGTGATCGACGACGTGGCCGAGCTCGACGGACTAGAGCCGGGCGAGATCTCCGCGGCCGGTGAGGCGGCTCGCGAGCGCGGACTCGAGGGCAAGTACCTCATCACTCTCGTGCTTCCGACCGGGCATCCGTTCCTCTCTTCGCTCACCCATCGCGACGTTCGCGAGCGCATCATGCTCGCTTCACGCGCTCGCGGAAGTCGCGGCGGCGATTGGGACAACTCCGAACTCGTACTTGACATCTCTCGGCTGCGTGCGGAGCGGGCTGCTCTGCTCGGCTTCGATTCGCACGCCGCGTGGGTCATCGCCGACGAGACCGCCAAGACGCCCGCGAACGTCGCGGCAATGCTCGATCGGCTCGCTCCCCCGGCCGCGAAGAACGCCCGCGACGAGCAAGCGGATCTCGAAGCCCAAGCCGGTCACGAGATCGCGGCGCATGACTGGGCGTTCTACAGCGAGAAGGTGCGCCAGGCGAAGTACGACGTCGACGAGGTCGCGATGCGCCCGTACTTCGAAGCCGAGCGCGTGCTTCATCAGGGCGTGTTCTTCGCAGCCACCCAGCTCTATGGCATCACCTTCACCGAACGCAAGGACATCGTCGCGTATCACCCCGACGTGCGAGTGTTCGAGGTCACGAACGATGATGGCTCCCCCGTCGGCCTCTACACGCTCGACCTTTACACGCGCGACTCCAAGCGCGGGGGCGCGTGGATGAACTCGCTCATTTCGCAATCACGCTTGCTCGAGCATCCCGTAATCGTCACAAACAATCTCAACGTGCCCTAGCCTGCCGCCGGCGAGCCGACCCTTCTCACGTACGACGAGGTCAACACGTTCTTCCACGAATTCGGGCACGCGTTACACGGCCTGTTCGCGCGCGTGACGTACCCGAAGTTCGCGGGCACGAATACCTATCGCGACTTCGTTGAGTTTCCGAGCCAAGTCAACGAGATGTGGATGCTGTGGCCCGAGGTTCTCGCCAACTACGCCGTGCACTTCGAAACGGGCGAACCCATGCCGCAGTCCTTCGTCGACAAGGTGCAAGCATCGTCGGCGTTCAACGAAGGATTCGCGACGAGTGAGTACCTCGCAGCGGCCCTGCTTGACCAGGCCTGGCACACTCTCGGTGCGGATGCCGCGGTGACAAGCGTCACGGACTTCGAAGCCAAGGCGCTCGAAGCCGTCGGGCTCGAGAATCCCGCCGTGCCGACTCGATACTCGAGTACCTACTTCGCCCACACTTTCTCGGGCGGATACGACGCTGGGTACTACTCGTACATCTGGAGTGAAGTGCTCGACGCCGACACGGTCGAGTGGTTCAAGCAGAACGGTGGACTCACGAGGGCCAACGGCGATCGGTTCCGCAACCGACTTCTCGGGGTCGGCGGCTCGAAGGATCCGCTCGAGGCGTTCCGTGATTTCCGCGGTCGTGATGCAGAGCTGCAGCCGCTCTTGGATCGGCGGGGGCTCAACTAGAGCTACTCGGGCAGGTCCGCGATCGCGGCCGCCAATACGGCGTCACGACTCACGCCGCGAGCGGCTGCGATGCGGTCTGCTTTTGCCGCGACATCCGCTTCAAGGTGAACAACAACGATGGGACCCGCGTCGCGTGCGAATCGGTTGACGACGGGCAACACGATCGTGCCGAGCACATCGAGGATCGCGACGACGCCCAAGAACCGCCAGTAGAGCTCGTTCTCGCCCGGAATCTCCCCGTTGGTCACAATGGGCACGATGTTGAGGGCGGCGAGGAGTCCAATGAGGCCCACGGTGATGAAGAGTGAGGTTCGAATGAACGGATTGCGGCGACCCGCGAGCAGAAGCAACAGGTTGGCGTGGGCGAAACTCACCGCGAGCACCCCGAGAACGGCAAACGTCTTGAGGATTGTCTCCCGCGACTCGCTCCAGTTGTCCCAGCTGCTCCAAATCAAATACACACCCGTGAAGAACGCGAGCGCGGAAGCCGCAATTCCGAGGTAGCCGACGATTTGCAGCGCACGCCCCACGACGGCCAAGTGGCACAGAGCTGTGATGCTGAAACCCGCCATGAGGAGCGTCGTCAGGAGCACCTTGGCCTGCACTTCGCCAAAGGATGCCGTGAGCAGCGTCACGATTCCAACGAGAGCCGTGATCGACAGTGACACGATGATGAAAACGACGGCAATTCTGCGCACGCCCTTGAGGGTTTGATTTGGGGAAACGTTCGACTGTGCTGACATGCCGTCAGCCTAACTCTGTGTCGGTCGGTTTGGGGCGCCGCCAGCTCAGCCACGCCATAACTACGCCGCCTGCTAAGAGTCCCCACATCGCGGAACCGATGCCGAGCAGCACGACTTGCGATACGACCACGAGAAACGTGACGATGGCGGCCATTCGATGTTCGGGCGCCTCGAGAGCGTTGACGATGCTCGTGATTAGCGCGCCGAGCACCGCTAGCCCCGCGACGGCTGTCACAAGAATCGATGGAGCCGCCGTGATGAGCGCGGTCGCGAGCCCAGCACC
>JANOOQ010000191.1:0-3442 GCA_031421515.1 Leifsonia sp. | reverse complement strand
CGGGTGTCATTGGTGAGAGCCTCAGCAACGACAAGCGCTCGACCGACATCGTCGATCGATTCCTCGCCGATCTCGAGGCCGCCGAAAAGACGTCGGCGAAGGCAAAGGCGTAACTATGGGTTCAGCGACACGAGAAGCCGTCAGCGCGGCGAACGCCGCACTGACGGCGCAAGGCAACGTTGACTTCGCGACAGGCGAGCAACTGCTTGCTGCCGCGCTCGTCGTCGACGGTTCACCGCAATTGCGTTCGGCTCTCGCTGACGATACCTCCGACGTGGCCAACCGCCACTCGATCGTTCGAGCGATCTTCGGTGCCTACACGGGCGCCGCAATCGCAGTTCTCGAGGCCCTTTCGTCGCAGCGCTGGTCGTCTGAAGACGACTTCGTCTCCGGCATCGAGCGACTTGGCATCCGTGCGCTCGCGGCCTCGGCAAAAGACACCGAGTCGATCAACGACGAGCTTTTCGCGTTCTCTAGAGCGGTTGCGTCAAACGCCGACCTCGAACTCGCGCTGGGGAGCCGACTCGGATCGTCAGAAGGCAAGATCACGCTTGCTGCACAGGTTTTGCGAGGCGCAAGCAAGCAAACCGTCGCAATCGTGAGCGCACTTATCGGTCGCCCGAGCGGGCGCCGGATTGCCGAGCTTGTTCGCTTTGCCGCAACGATCGTTGCGGAGGAGTCAGGCCACAAGATTGCGACAGTGACGGTTGCACACTCGCTCAGCGAGGCGCAGTCGCGTCGATTGAGTGCGGCTCTCTCGGCGCAATACAACAGCACCATCCGGGTCAACGAGATCGTTGACCCGAGCATCCTCGGCGGAATGCGCGTGCAGATCGGTGATGAAGTCATCGACGGCTCGATCGCAAACCGCATCGCGGATCTTCGACTTCGACTGGTGAGCTAGCTCGCCCTTTTCACGTAACGACCAAAGGAACGCAATGGCAAACATCACCATCAGCCCGGATGACATCCGCGATGCGCTGAAGGACTTCGTCAAGGCATATGAGCCAGGCAAAGCCGCTACGACTGAGGTCGGCTACGTCCTGGATGCTGCCGACGGAATCGCTCATGTCGAGGGCCTGCCAGGTGTCATGGCCAACGAGCTCATCCGATTCGCGGACGGCACGCTCGGACTCGCGCAGAACCTTGACGACGACGAGATCGGTGTCGTTATCCTCGGCGAGTTCACGGGCATTGTTGAGGGGATGGAGGTTACTCGTACGGGCGAGGTGCTCTCGGTTCCCGTCGGTGACGCGTTCCTTGGTCGCGTAGTCGACCCCCTCGGTGCCCCCATCGACGGCCTCGGCGAGATCAAGACCGAGACGCGTCGCGCGCTCGAACTCCAGGCTCCTGGTGTTATGTCGCGAAAGAGCGTGCACGAGCCCATGCAGACGGGCATCAAGGCGATCGACGCGATGATCCCGATCGGCCGTGGCCAGCGTCAGCTCATCATCGGCGACCGCCAGACCGGTAAGACAGCGATCGCGATCGACACGATCATCAACCAGAAGGCCAACTGGGAGTCTGGCGACACCAACAAGCAAGTTCGCTGCATCTACGTTGCTATTGGTCAAAAGGGTTCAACGATTGCGGCTGTCAAGGGCGCTCTCGAAGACGCCGGAGCGATGGAGTACACGACGATCGTCGCTGCTCCCGCTTCCGATCCTGCGGGGTTCAAGTACCTCGCGCCGTACACCGGCTCGGCCATCGGTCAGCACTGGATGTACGGCGGCAAGCACGTACTCATCATTTTCGATGACTTGTCGAAGCAGGCCGAGGCCTACCGTGCCGTTTCACTCTTGCTTCGTCGCCCGCCGGGGCGCGAGGCATACCCCGGTGACGTGTTCTACTTGCACTCCCGCTTGCTTGAGCGTTGCGCCAAGCTGTCCGACGCGCTCGGCGCGGGTTCGATGACGGGGCTCCCGATCATCGAGACGAAGGCGAACGACGTCTCGGCGTACATCCCCACGAACGTCATCTCGATCACCGACGGTCAAATCTTCTTGCAGTCTGACCTCTTCAACGCCAACCAGCGCCCCGCGGTCGACGTGGGAATCTCGGTTTCGCGAGTCGGTGGTGACGCTCAAGTCAAGTCGATCAAGAAGGTGTCGGGAACGCTCAAGCTCGAGCTCGCACAGTACCGATCGCTTGAGGCGTTCGCGATGTTCGCTTCGGACTTGGATGCCACGTCCCGTCGCCAGCTAGCGCGCGGCGCGCGTCTCACGGAGCTACTGCGCCAGCCGCAGTACTCGCCGTTCCCCATCGAGAAGCAGGTTGTCTCGATCTGGGCAGGAACAAACGGCAAGCTCGACGAGGTTCCTGTCGAAGACATCTTGCGCTTCGAGAGCGAACTGCACGACTTCCTCGCTCGCCACACGAAGGTTCTTGACACGCTCCGCGACACCAACGTGCTCGACGATGACACGACGAAGGCACTCGAAGCCGCAGTTGACAAGTTCAAGCTCGAGTTCCAGACGGGTGACGGTAAGCCGCTCATGTCTGTCGGCACCGAGGTGTTCGAGGAACTTCCCGCTGAAGAAATCGAGCAAGAGCAGATCGTCAAGCAGAAGCGCAAGAAGTAGGACTAGGACACATACGACATGGGAGCGCAACTTCGGGTCTACCGGCAGAAGATTAAGTCTGCCCAGACGACCAAGAAGATCACCCGGGCCATGGAGCTCATCTCCGCTTCGCGCATTCAAAAAGCGCAGCAGCGAGTGGCAGCATCCGGTCCATATTCGCGTGCCGTGACTCGCGCAGTGTCCGCGGTAGCAACCTTCTCCAACGTCGACCACATCCTCACGACCGAGCCCGAGAAGATCGAACGCGCAGCGATCGTGATCTTCTCGTCGGACCGCGGACTAGCTGGGGCGTTCAACACCAATGTTCTTCGTGAGTCGAGTGAGCTCGACGCTCGCTTGCGCGCGGAGGGCAAAGACGTTGTGCACTTCCTTGTCGGCCGAAAAGCTGCTGCGTACTTTGCGTTCCGCCGCCGCGACTCCGAAAGAATCTGGACGGGCGGCACCGACTCTCCCGAGTTCGAGACTGCCAAGGAAATCGGTGATGCAGTCGTCGCCAAGTTCTTGCAGCCCGCGAGCGAGGGCGGGGTCGACGAGATTCACATTGTTTACAACCGCTTCGTGAGCATGCTCGTTCAAGTGCCCGAGGTGGTGCGTTTGCTTCCCCTCGAGATCGTCGAGGGCGTCGAGGCGCCCTCCGACAGCAGCGAAGTGTTCCCGGCTTACGAGTTTGAGCCTGACGTCGAGAAAGTTCTCGACGCACTCCTTCCCGTCTACATTGAGAGCCGAATCTTCAATGCGATGTTGCAATCGGCCGCGGCCAAGCATGCAGCAACCCAAAAGGCCATGAAGCCCGCGAGCGACAACGCGGACCCCGCGCCGGCCCGCACGCCCCAGCGGACGTCGATCTCGGCGCGACCCAG
>JANOOQ010000190.1:0-10029 GCA_031421515.1 Leifsonia sp. | reverse complement strand
GCCCAGGCCGACGTTATCGTCGTAACGCCCTACAACGCTCAGGTTGAGACGATTCGAACCGCGCTCGCGGTCGCGGGCTTCGACAGGGTGCAGGTCGGCACGGTCGACAAGTTCCAGGGGCAAGAGGCCGCGATCTCGATCGTGAGTCTCGCGGCCTCGAGTGCGGAGGATGTTCCCCGCGGGCTCGAGTTTCTGCTCTCGCGCAACCGGCTCAACGTCGCGATCTCTCGCGCGAAGTGGGCGGCGTACCTCGTCTACTCACCTGCGCTCACGCAGTATTTGCCGGCCCGGCCGCAAGGGCTCGCGGAGCTGAGTGCGTTCATTCGGCTCGTTGGGGGGTAGGGGCGGCGGGTTTCGATACGGCGTTCGGCCTACTCAACCAGCCTTAGCCGTCAGCCGTTCACCGACCCCGCGAGCAACCCCCGCACGAAGTACCGCTGCAGCGCGAAGAACACGGCGAGCGGCAGCAGGATCGACACGAAGCCGCCCGCCGTCAGCACCTCCCAATCGCCACCCCACGTTCCCGTGAGCTCGAGCAGCCGCACCATGAGCGGCGAGATCTCGCGCGTGCCCGCGCCGAAAATCAGTCCAACAAGAAGGTCATTCCAGACCCAGAGAAACTGGAAGATCGCGAACGACGCGATCGCCGGCACGCTCAACGGCAGCACGATCATCCGGAACGTGGCGAAGGCTCCAGCGCCATCCATCTGCGCCGCTTCGATGAGTTCGCGCGGGAGGCGCGCGATGTAGTTGTGCATGAGAAAGATCGCGATCGGCATCGCGAAGATCGTGTGCGCGATCCAGATCGGGATGTACGTTCCCATGATGCCGAGCGGGGGCACGAGCACGAGACCCCCGATCGTCAGACCCTTAGCGAATAGCTGAAGCAGAGGAAGCACCGACAACTCCAGCGGAATGGCTTGCATCGCGAGGATCGCGATCAAGAGCGCCCCTCGCCCCCTAAACCTGAACCATGCGAGCGCGTACGCCGCGAACGTCGCGAAGACGACCGGAAAGACGGTTCCCGGGATCGCGATTGCTATCGAGTTGACGAAGTAGATGCTCAAGGGCGGGTTGAGCGAGCTGCCCTCGAAGAGCACCGTGCGGTAGTTCTCGAGAGTGAAGCTGGGGTTCGCGAAGGCCGTCCACCACCCCGTGTTGTTGACGTCTTGAGCAGGGCGGATGCTCGACACGAACAACCCGAAGGTCGGCACCGTCCACAGCAGCGCAATGAGCACCGCCACGAAGGAGGCCACCCGGGAGCTGAGAAAGTCGCGACGTCGAGTCGTGACCATCCTGAGCCCCCGGGCGTCTCGTCGGATCGTTAGCCCTTGACAGAGCCCGCGAGGAGTCCGCGCACGAAGTACCGCTGCAGCGCGAAGAACACCGCAACGGGCACGATGATCGACACGAACGCGCCGGCCGTGAGAATCTCCCAGTCGCCACCTCGAGTACCGGTCAGTTCGGCGAGGCGCACCATGAGGGGCGAGATGCTTTGCTTACCGCCACCGAACGTGAGTCCGACGAGGAGGTCGTTCCAGACCCAGAGAAACTGGAAGATCGCGAAGGACGCGATCGCGGGCACGCTCAACGGGAGCACGACCATCCGGAACGTCTTGAACGCGTCAGCGCCGTCGACTCGAGCGGACTCCATGAGCTCGCGGGGGATCCGCTGCAAGAAGTTATGCAGCAAGAAGATCGCGATCGGCATCGCGAACATGGTGTGCGCGAGCCAAATCGGTATGTACGTGCCAGTGATTCCCAGATCAGGGATGACCGTTACGCCGCCGATCACGAGGCCCTTTGCGAAGAGCTGGAGCAAGGGGATGAGCGACATCTGCAGCGGAATGACTTGCATCGCGAGGATCGTGTAGAGCAGTGCATCCCGACCCTTGAAATCGAACCACGCGAGCGCGTACGCCGCGAACACACCGATGACGACCGGGAAGATCGTCGCGGGGATCGTGATAGCGAACGAGTTCAAGAAGTACAAGCTCAGCGGCGGCGTGTTTTCGCTACCGGCAAAGAGCACGGTGTTGTAGTTCTCGAGCGTGAAGGAGGGGTTCGCGAAGAACGTCCACCACCCAGTGTTGTTGATGTCTTCGGGCGGACGGATGCTCGAAATGAAGAGCCCGAACGTCGGGATCGTCCACACGAGCGCAACCACGACGGCAACAATTGACGCGATGGGTGAGGCGAAGATCGACTTCTTGCGAGTCGTGAGCTTCCAGCCCTTAGGTGTGGGCTTGGTTGCCGGGGCAGAAACTTGCTGTTCGGTGGTCGTCATTAGTGCACCAACCTCTCGTTGCGCACTTGTCGCACGTTGTAGATGATGATCGGCAATACACCGAGGAAGAGGATGATCGCGAGCGCGCTACCGGTGCCGTAGTTGAGGGCGCGGAAGCTCTGCTGGTACATCTCGTTGGCGATAACGCTCGTTTGGAAGTTTCCACCCGTCATCGTGCGGATGATGTCGAACACTTTGAGCGATCCGACCGTAATGGTCGTGAGCACGACGATGACGCTGCCCCAAATCATGGGAAGCGTGATGCGACGGAACCGTGACCAGCCCTTCGCGCCATCGAGCATCGACGCTTCGATGATGTCATCGGGGATGTTCTTCATCGCTGCGCTCAGCACCACCATCGCGAATCCGGTCTGGATCCACACCATGACGGCGATGAGCAAAAACGTGTTGAGCGGAATCTCGAGCAGCCAGTTCGGCGGAGTGAGACCGATCGCCTTGACGATCGCACTCAACAGGCCGATGTCGGCCTTGTCGGGGTCTGGCTGGTATGTGTAGACGAACTTCCAGATGATGCTCGCCCCGACGAATGAGATTGCCATGGGCAAGAAGATGAGCGACTTGATTACCGCGGCAAAACGCATGCGGTCGGTCAAGTACGCAATCGCGAGTCCGATGCCTGTCGACGCGATCGGTACGACGATCGTCCAAATGAGCGTGTTGCGCAGCACGATAAGGATCTCGGGCTGGGTGAACGCCCAGATGTAGTTATCGAGCCCGATGAACGTGTCGCTATTCGCGTCGAAGAACGACAAGAAGAGAGTACGAATGGCGGGATAGACGAGTCCGACGGCGATCGCAATGAGAGCGGGTGCCAGGAAGACGAAGTACTTGAGCCGGTTCTGAGTTTTGTCTTTCGTTCGCTCCGCGAGCCAGAACGTCAAGATGATGATTGCCGTGAAGACCGCTAGGCCCACGAGCAAAACGATGATGTTGGGTAAAACTGATGCGAGGGGTGACCGCGCTGTCACTATCCACATGGATGAGCTCTTTTCTTAGTAGCAGTGCGGGGCCTGCCTAAGCGGACCCCGCACTGAGTTACCTAATTAGTGCTTCTCAGTAACCTACTACTGTGGCCAAGATGCCTCGATGGCATCCAGCACTGCTGCGTCAGACTTGTCTTCTGCAACCCACGCGGTCATTTCCTTCCAGAAAGAACCAGCGCCGACAGCTGCGGGCATGAGGTCCGAAGCGTCGAAGCGGAACACCGAAGCGTTCTGCAGGATCTCAACTGCAACCTTGTTGACCGGGTCAGCAACGTTTGCGGTGTCGAGGCCCAGGTTGGCCGAGAACCAGCCACCAAGAGCAGCCTTCGCGTTTGCCCACTCGGGAGTCGTCAGGTAGTGCTGCACTGCAGCAACTTCGGGACGGTCTGCGAATGCGCCGACGAACTCGCCACCACCAAGGGCGGGCTTGTTGTCAGCGGTGACGCCGGGGAAGTAGAACGTGGTGATGCCACCCTCTACGTCGGTGTCCTCAGGAGTAACGATGGTTGCGCCCTGGTCGGCGACAAGGATGCCACCGATGAAGGATGCCTGGCGGTGCATTGCGCACGAGCCGTCAACGATGCCAGCGCCACCGGTTTGGAAGCTCGTGGTAGCGATGGAGGCAACGTCTCCGACGTAGTCAGAGTTCTTGAGGATCTTGCCGGCTTCGCCGATAACCTCGAGAACCTTCGGGTCGTTGAACGGCATGTCGTGGCTTACCCACGCGTCGTAGGTGTCAGCGTCTTGGAAGCGAAGCATGAGGTCTTCCATCCAGTCAGTTGCAACCCAACCGGTCGCGTCGCCGGACTCGAATCCTGCACACCACGGCTGAACGTCAGTTGCAGCGATCGTGTCGGAAAGCGAAAGCAGTTCGTCCCACGTGGTCGGGATGTCCCAGCCGTTGTCAGCGAACGTCTTCGGCGAGTACCAGACGAAGGACTTCACGTTTGCGCCCAAGGGAGCAGCGTAGAAGGTTCCGTCGACGGTGCCGTAGTTCTTCCAGTCAGGCGTCCAGTTCTCAGCGACGCTCGAGGCTACTGCCTCGGGAGCGGCGACAACTTCACCGGTCTCAACCATTGCGGACAAGAGACCCGGCTGCGGGAAGACCGCGAGGTCGGGTGCCGTTCCACCTGCAACGCGCACGGGGAGCTGTGCTTCGAACTCCTTCGAGCCGTTCCAGTTGATGCTGATTCCTGTGCAGTCCTCGAACTCGACGAAGGACTCCTGGAAGAGTTCTGCCTCGGGGCTGATGATGGTCGTGTAGATCTCGACCTCGGTACCTGAATTGCCTTGGTAGTCCGCGTAGGCTTCGCAGCCCTCGGGGACGTCTGTTGCCGTTCCGCCGGTGGCACATCCAGAAAGGATGAGAGCGAAAGCGGTTGCAGTCGTGGTGGCCAAGATTAGTGAGCGGCGTTGTGATGCCCTCATGTTGGATCTCCTTTGATTTTGTAAGGGGCGATTTCCGCGGTGAAAATTGCACTCGTGTGCGGAAATCAGAATCAGACTATGTCCGAGACAGCCCCGATCGGGCGTCTTTAAGTCTCAGTTCTATAACACTAGAGTCCTGCCGCGGCGGCAATTCCAGAGACGAACACCCACCGGTGGGAGCGCTCCCACGCGAGAAACTGCAATCGTTTACACACGAACCCATATAAATGCCCGCCGAGCGATGTGAGCTAGGCGGGTAATTCGATCGTTTAGGAGGCCGTGGGGATCCAGTCGCCCGTGGCGAGGTACTGCACTTTCTTGGCGATCGAGACCGCGTGGTCAGCGAATCGCTCGTGATACCGCGAAGCCAGCGTGGCATCCACTGTGTCCACAGCGGCGCCCTTCCACGTTTCGCCAAGCACCTTGTCAAAGACACTCAAGTGCAGCGCGTCGATCTTGTCGTCGTCGTTGCGGATCTCTTCCGCGAGGCGCACGTCTTCGTGGGTCAGCAGCTCGACGAGCTTCTTTGCGATCGCGACATCCAGTGTTCCGAGCTCGGCGAACGTGCCGCGCAAGCTCTTGGGTACGACCTTGTCGGGGAACCGGTAGCGCGCGAGCTGAGCGATGTGCTCGGCCATGTCACCCATACGCTCGAGTGACGCGCTGATGCGCAAAGCGCTCACGACAATACGAAGGTCGCGAGCGACGGGCTGTTGGCGAGCGAGGATGTTGATCGCGAGTTCGTCGAGTTCTTGAGCGGCAACATCGATCTTGTCGTCGTCGGCAATAACTTGCTCGGCAAGAGCGACGTTTGACTCGTTGAACGCACGAGTCGCATTTTCGATCGACACCGCGACGAGAGTCGAGATCTCGACGAGCCGGTCCTGCACCTCTCGCAGTTCCTGCTGGAATACTTCGCGCACACTAATCCCTTCGATACGGGCATTTGCAACCCGCATGGCTCTGAGCCACACTGCCCGCGGAAGGTAAACAGCGGGTGCCCCACGCCTGAACATCACGCGAAGTGTGCTCGACTGCGACAAACTGCGGCAAAGCCTCCCGGCAGATGTAACTAATCTAGTCGCTATGGACTCCGCGTGGCTCGTGCCGGCCGCTCTCGCCTTCGGCGTGCTGCTTGGCTCGGGAGTCTTCGCGATTGTGCTCGTCGCGGCGAGGCGGGGGCAGATTGCCGTCGACGTCGTGAGCTCGGCAGTGCCCGACGGAGTCGATCAAGTGCTTGATGCGCTCGATTCCGCTGGAGTCGTGCTCGACCCCTCGAACAACGTCGTCAAGGCGAGCCCCGGCGCGCTCGCGTTCGGCCTCGTGTTCAACCAAGCGCTCGTGCATCCGGAACTCGTCAAGCTTGTCGACCAAGTGCGGCGTTTGGGCACACCCGTTTCGGAGGAACTCGCGCTCGCTCGCGGACCCTTTGGTGATGCCAACATCTACTTGTTTGTGCGAGTCGCCCGCCTCGGCGCGCGCTACATCCTCTTACTCGCGGAAGACCGCACCGAGTCGTACCGCCTCGACGACGTGCGGCGGGACTTCGTCGCGAACATCAGCCACGAACTTAAGACCCCGATCGGCGCGGTCGGGCTTCTCGCAGAAGCACTCTCGAGCGCGTCAGACGACCCCGAGCAAGTGCGCAGATTCGCTAAGCGCCTCACGAAGGAGTCGGAGCGGCTCGCGCGCATCACGCAAGAGATCATCGAACTCTCGAGACTCCAGGCGGTGGATGCCCTCACGAAGGCCGACCTCGTCGACATCGACCACGTGGTCGCTCTCGCGATCGATCAGAACCGCGTCGCGGCCGACTCCCACCGAGTGCAACTCGCAAGTGGGGGGGATGCGGGCGCCGAGGTCTACGGAGACGAAGCGCTACTCGCCGTCGCCCTCCACAACCTCATCTCGAACGCGATCCAGTACTCGCCGCAGGGCTCGCGCGTCGGCGTCGGCGTCAGCAACAGCGACGGTGTCGTCGAGATCGCCGTGACCGACCAGGGTGTGGGTATCACCGAGGACGAGCAAGACCGCGTCTTCGAGAGGTTCTTCCGCACGGATCCCGCGCGCAGCCGCAATACGGGTGGCTCGGGGCTTGGGCTCAGCATCGTCAAGCACGTCGTGCAAAACCACGGCGGCGACATCCGTGTGTGGTCCCAGCTCGGGAGTGGCTCGACATTCACCATCCGATTGCCCGAAGCGTCGCATGCTGGCGCTCGATCGCTAGGAGAAGCATCGTGACCCGAATCCTTATTGTGGAGGACGAGTCGTCGCTGAGTGAACCGCTCGCGTATTTGCTCGGGCGCGAAGGGTACGAGACGACGATCGCCGAGGACGGTCTCGCAGCCGTCGCCGAGTTCGACCGATCGGGTGCCGACCTCGTATTGCTCGACCTCATGCTTCCGGGGCTCAGCGGCACGGAGGTGTGTCGCGAGATCCGCACGCGCTCGAGCGTGCCCATCATCATGCTCACGGCGAAAGACAGCGAGGTCGACATCGTGGTCGGGCTTGAGCTCGGGGCCGACGACTACGTCACGAAGCCGTATTCCACGCGAGAGCTGCTCGCGCGCATCCGTGCCGTGCTCAGGCGTCGTGTGGAAGCGGATGACTCGGACGCCGCGATTCTCGAGGCTGGCAGGGTACGCATGGACCTCGAACGCCACGCCGTGTCAGTCGACGGCAAGGACATCGCGATGCCACTCAAGGAGTTCGAACTGCTCGAACTGCTCTTGCGCAACTCGGGGCGCGTGCTCACGCGCGGGCAGCTCATCGACCGCGTGTGGGGCGCCGACTATTTCGGGGACACGAAAACGCTCGATGTGCACATCAAGCGAATTCGGGCCAAAATCGAAGAGATTCCCGCGGAACCATCAATGCTGGTTACAGTGCGCGGGCTGGGGTATCGCTTCGAGGCTTAGGGCTATCGCAGAATGGCGGCAGGGCTGAGTTCCTCGTAGATTCCCGTTGCTTCGAGCACGGGAACGAGCATTTGCACGCCCTCGTTCGAGCCGTATTGCACGTAGACCGGGAGTAGGTCGCCTGCCGCGACATCCGGATTCAGAATCACGAACTGTTCGCCGCCCGTCTCGTTGCCGAGGCTGACGGTCTCGCCCGCGCCGACGCGCACGATCGTCGTGACGTCTTCGCCGCCCGATGGGTATTGCAAGCGCACGCCCGCGGCGCGATCGCCTGTGTTGATGAGCGTGATCATGAGGCTGATCGCGTCGCCGTCTTCGCCCGCGATGCCGAGCGCATTGCGCACCTTGACATCGCCGACGGATGCCCCGATGCCGTCGCTCGGGTCGTAGTGAATGAGCGTCGCTTGCCTAGTCATGAAGACGCAGCCCGAGGTTCCGATGAGCACGGCTCCGGCAAGAATGATGGACGCCGCGGAGCGAGCGAGTACAGAGCGATTGATCACGCGCACAAGCTTATCGAACGCCGCTGAGCGCCGCTGAGTTAGGCAACCCTAACCTCCAATCCGCTGTGATAAACTAGGTGTCTTCGAAAGGACCCCCATTCATGTTGTTTGAGGTCGGCGAGACTGTCGTTTATCCCCATCACGGTGCTGCAACTATTACTGAAGTAAAGAAAAGGACCGTCAGGGGCGAAGAGAAGCTCTACCTCAAGCTCAATGTCACTCAAGGTGACTTGACGATTGAGGTTCCCGCGGAGAACGTCGATCTCGTTGGTGTTCGCGACGTTATCGGCCGCGAAGGCCTCGACAAGGTATTCGAAGTTCTGCGCGCTCCCTTCACCGAGGAGCCGACCAACTGGTCGCGCCGCTACAAGGCAAACCTCGAGAAGCTCGCCTCTGGCGACGTCATCAAGGTGTCCGAAGTCGTGCGCGATCTGTGGCGCCGTGACCAAGACCGCGGGCTCTCCGCTGGTGAGAAGCGCATGCTCGCGAAGGCGCGCCAGATTCTGATCTCCGAGCTCGCGCTAGCCGAGAAGACTGACGAAGAGAAGGCCTCGAACGTGCTCGACGAGGTTCTTGCGTCTTGATGCTCGCTGGTTGAGTAACGCGAAGCGCGTATCGAAACCATGAACACGTCCTCACCCACCCTCGGCGTCATCGTCGTTGCCGCGGGCTCGGGAACCCGACTCGGCGCCGCGGTGCCTAAAGCCTTCGCGCCCATCGGGGGAACGACGATTCTCGAGCGCGCGCTCGCGGCGGTCACAGCGATCGCGGAGCCCGCACACGTCGTCGTCGTGGCGCCGAAGTCGCACCTCGAGCTCGCTCGAACCCTCGCGCCCGGAGCCACCGTCATGGTCGGGGCCGAGACGCGGCAGGGGTCCGTGGCGCGCGGGCTACTCGCGCTCGCGCCCGGGGTCGAGGTCGTTTTAGTGCACGACGCCGCGAGAGCGCTCACGCCCACGGCGGTCTTCGAACGCGTTGCGGCGACCGTGCGGGCGACGGGGGCTGGCGTCATCCCGAGCCTGCCGGTTTCAGACACAATAAAGAGGACTGCGGATAAAGCGGTGCTCGAGACCATCGACCGGTCCGTTCTCGTGGTCGTGCAGACCCCGCAGGGCTTTGGGCGTGCCGACCTCGACGCCGCATACGCGGGCGCGACCGAGGATTACACGGACGACGCCGCACTCTTTGCGGCAGCCGGTCACCCCGTGATGACGGTCGACGGCGACCCCCTCGCCTTCAAGATCACGACGCCCGCCGACGTGCGGCGAGCAGAACAGGAACTGAACGTGGGCGACGAGATCCGCACGGGCGTCGGAACCGACGTGCACGCGTACGACGCGAGCGAACCACTGTGGCTCGGCGGCCTGTATTGGCCCGATGAAGTTGGGCTTTCCGGCCACTCCGACGGCGACGCCATGAGTCACGCTGTGTGCGACGCGCTGCTCTCGGCCGCGGGACTCGGTGACATCGGGGCGCGGTTTGGCACGGCGGATCCGCGATTCGCTGGTGCGCACGGCGAGGTGTTCATTCGCGAGACCGTCGCGCTCGTCGAGGGCGCGGGATTCAGAGTCAGCAACGTGTCGGTGCAACTCATCGCGAACACGCCCCGACTCGGTGCTCGTCGAAGCGAACTCGAGGCGCACCTCACGGCTCTCGTGGGTGCTCCCGTGAGCGTCGCGGCGACGACTTCGGATGGCCTCGGCTTCACGGGCCGCGGCGAAGGCGTCGCGGCGATCGCGACGGCGCTAGTGACGCGTCCCGCGTAGACACACCGAGACTTTCGCCGACCCTCCACTTGTGGCGGGTTGTCGGGCGGTGGAGGTCGCCACAACTGGAGGCTCGGCGAAAGGTCGGCTGTTGCATTTCGCCGACCCTCCACTTGTGGCGGG
>JANOOQ010000189.1:0-7910 GCA_031421515.1 Leifsonia sp. | reverse complement strand
AGCGTGCAACCCGGTCTCCGGCGGGTTGCTTCCGGTTCCGCTCCACCTCAGGCCTCGATGGTGATCAGATACTTCTGATTACTAACTTGAGCCGTTATTGGATGCGCCTTTCATCGGCCCGGGAGGGACCGTGAGTGCTTGTCGTTATCGGCGCCACGGGAGACTAGCAACCGTGCCACGTCACGATACCTGCCCGAAAGAGTAGGCGCGCCATGCCGAGGGTTGAGTCCTTGATGAGTTCGACAGCATCCTTCTCCGAGGGAATGTAGAAGCTAGGCCACCCGCAGTGCGAGTCAAACTTGGCCGTGCTGCGAAACAACTCTTGCGAACACGCCTTGCACTTGTAGACGCCCTCGCGGTTCTCCTCGAGCAGCGCGCCCGTCCACGGCCGCTCGGTGCCCGCGTGCCGCAAGACCGCGTACTCGTCGGGCGTGAGCTCAGCGCGCCACTCTTCGTCGGTCTTAGCTACCTTGTACGTCATCGTCACTCCTTTGGCGGGGAAGATCTCTTACTCAGCATTAAACTCGCGATTGTGCAGGAATGTTCCGTGATTGCGAAGCCGTGGGGCGAACTCACAACTGACGAGCTCTATTCGGTGCTCAAACTGCGCACTGACGTGTTCTTTCTCGAGCAGAAGATCGAAGAAGAAGAGCTCGACAATCGAGACCAAGAGCCGACGACAAAGCACTATTTCATCGTGGATGCCTCGGGCACAGCCGCATACCTGCGCGTGCTGTTCGACGAGCAGCCCGAGCACCGAGATGCACACCTCGTAGTGGGTCGCGTCGTGGTGCGAGCGGATCGTCGGGGCGAGGGCCTCGCCCAGTTGCTGCTGGCTCGCGTGTTCGAGGACTTTGCCGGCGAGCCCATGATGCTGCACTCACAGCAATACATCGCGCCCCTGTATGCGAAGGTCGGCTTCGAAGCGTTTGGCGACGTGTTTCAGGAGGCGGGCATCCCCCACGTCTCGATGTATCGGGCGGGAGCGACATCGTGATCAAACTCGTCGCTGCCGCGCTCGTTCTCTCGGTGTTCGCCGCCCCCACGGCCGATTCGTGCGAAGTGGATGCCGCGACCCTCTCGTGGGGATTCAAGGAGTCGTTCCGCAGCTACATCACGGGCACGATCGCGAACGGCGAGTGGACCCTCGCGGACGGCGCGACGTATTCGACACCCGAGTTCGGTTTCTCGAACGGCTCCGGCACTCTCGTTGATGGCGCCGGCACCGTCTCGTTTGACGGATCGATAGAGTTCACGGGCCACGGCGGCATTCTCGACACGACGATCTCGAACCCGCGCCTCGTCTTCGACGATGGCGCAGCGATTCTCGTGCTGGATGTCTCGGGCACGACTCAAGCGGGCGACCCCGTCGATTCGGCCGCGGTCGACTTCGCGACGATCGACCTCTCGGGTGCACCGACCGACGGCCGGCAGTTCACGGTCGACGCCGCGCCCGCCGTGCTCACCGCCGACGGCGCGACGGCATTCGGAACCTACGCGGCGGGGGAGGCGCTCGACCCCGTGAGTTTCACGCTCGACATCGATTCTCCGTGCGCGGCCCAACTCACCGCGAAACCCGTTGGCCTCGAGTGGCTGTGGTGGAGCCTGGGCTCAATCCTCGCGGCAGCCGCTGTTGCCGTGTCACTGTACTCGCGACGGCGGTGGCCTCAAGCCCCGCGGCCTCGCCAGTCGTCGTAGACGGTTGACCGGTGCCCAACGTGCAGGGCGATCACGACCAACTGCTCGTCCTTGACCTCCGCTAGCACGCGGTAGTCGCCGATCCGATACCGCCAATAGCCGACGCGGTTGCCCGACAGGCTCCGGCCGCGCTGGCGTGGGTCGTCAAGAGTGAGAAGGTCCTCGAGATAGAGGATGATCCGAACTGCAACTGCCCTGTCGAGTTTGCCGATCGCCTTATCGAATTCGGCCGCGGTCTCAATCCGCCAGCGACTCACAGACCGAGTTCAACTCGGAGATCGCTCAACGGCCTCGTCTTCTGATCGGACTTCTCCCACCGGTCGATAACATCATCGGCCACGTAGAGATCCTCAAGCTCATCGAGATGCCGGTCCACGGCTTCTTTCAAATAGAAGCTCTTCGGGCGTCCGGTGCGCTTCGCAAGCGCGTCAAGGCGCTCTTCCTGCTCTTGAGTTGGACGGTATGCAATCGTGCCCATGGCGTGACCCTCCCGAATGTTTACGTGTAAACACTACCACCGCCTCAGGCTCCCGGCGCGTAAATTGCTCGAGCTAGGGCATCCAACACACTTGCCGTGAGGGGCCCGAAGCTCAGAATCTGGCCATCGGCCATGTCGACGAAGCGCCGATTCTGCCCCGCCGTCGTGAGCGCGATCGCGGGCTTCGACTCGAGCAAAGCGTCGACCCCGCCGACGCTCGCGAGTCCATCGGTCATGACGAGAATGAGGTCGGGATTGGCGGCGACCATCGCTTCGTCGGTGAGCGGGCGATTCGCGACGAGACCGGACTCGGCCGCGACATCCACCCCGCCAAGCGCATCGATGAGCACGTCGGTGCCCGACTCGGCGCCGAGCAAATAGTAGATTCCCGAGTCGCCGCGCAGGTACAGAAACAGCATTCGGAGCGGGCGAGCGGATGTCGCGACGGAGGCAATCTCGGCAACCTTGGCCTCAATGCCGCTCTCGAGGCTCGCGGCGAGCGCTTCGCCCGCCGCTGGAGCGCCGAGCACGGCGGACACCGCGCGCGCAAGTGCCGCCACTCCCTCGACGCTCGGATCCGTATCGACGAACACGACGTCGATGCCCGCTTCGCGCAACTGCAGCACGACGTCGATGGGACCGATCGATCCGTCGGTAATGACGACGGTCGGTCGCAGCGCGAGGATCGCCTCGCTATTGACGGTGTGGCCGTTCGTTGTGATCGCGGGCAAGTCGGCAGCCTCGGCGAACGTCGTCGAGACGTCACGACCGACGACGCTGTCGCCGAAGCCGAGCGCGAAGACCGTCGCAGCGATCGAACCCGAGAGGTCCATTGCGACGATGCGATCGGTGGATTCCACCGTGACGGGCGTGTCGCCGTCGAGGTCTCGCGAGATGATCGACGCGGGCAAGCGCTGCTCGGGCGCGACGCCCGGGGCGGGGATCGTGGCATCCGCGAGAATCGCCGTCGACTGACCGACGTAGGCGTGCGGGTCGTCGAGAAGCTCGAGGCTCGAGAGCGGAGCGGACGGGTCCTGCGGCAGAGCCGAGGGCGCCCCGAGAGTCGTGCCGGCCGAGCTACACGCCGCGAGCAAAGTCACAATGACAGCGCCGAGCGCAATACTGACGGTCGTGCGCATGGCGGCCAATCGGGTCGAAACGTGTTCCTTAGGTAATCCTAAGCTGAGTCGCGCGAGGCTACCTGTGAATCCGTGATCGCGCAGCGTTTGGCGAGCGGATGTTGCGCCCTCGCGCCCTAGGATTGCCACGGTATTGGAGGCACACGTGGCGATTCCGGAGGCAGCGCTCCCGCTCCCGTCTGACCTGCCCGAGCGCGATGCGAAGATCCTCGCGTTCGAGCGGCAGTGGTGGCGGCACGCCGGTGCGAAGGAAGACGCCATCCGCTCCGAGTTTGGTCTGCCCGCCGCCCGGTATTATCAATTGTTGAACGCTGTGATCGATTCGCCCGCTGCCGTGCGACACGACCCCATGCTCGTCAAGCGATTAATCCGAGCTCGGGATGCTCGCACCGATGCTCGCGCGGCACGCACGTTCAGGCCCTCCGACCGCGGTGGCACACACCCCCTCGACGAATCGAACGATTGAGTTATGGCTAGCTTTGCGAAAGACCGCTTCGACGCGATTCCCGACGACCTAGCGCGCGTCGGCGCGCACCGCGCACCGCGGCAAGCAGGCACGGGCTGGGTCGGCTTCTTCATCGCGCTCGCGGCAATCGGAGTGCTCGTCTTCGCTGGACTATTCGGGGTCAGCAAGGTGCTGGACATCGACCTCGGTCTGCCGATTTTCCCCGTCGATGTGACTCCCACCCCTACCCCGACGCCGGTTGCCACGATGGACCCCGTGTTGGATCCTTCGACGATTGACCCGGCGCGGAATATCCGCATCGATGTGCTCAATGGAACCCCGGTCGCGGCTCTGCACTCGACCGTGGGAGCTCAGCTGATCGCGGCGGGCTGGCCCATTGGTACGCAGACTCAAGCGTCGCAAAACGACATCGAAGAAACGACCGTCTTTTACAGCGACCCGCTCAACGAGGACGTCGCTCGCGGACTGCTCATTGCGCTCGGCGTTGGCGACATCCGATTGGTCGCGGCGGAGACCTTCCCTGGCGCGCCGCTCACGATCGTGCTCGGTGCCGACTATCAAGAGGCGACCGCGCAAGAGACACCCGCGCCGTAGCACTGACCCTCCGGGCTCGCCTTTCTTGCACTCGCTACCCCCGAGTGCTAGTTTTTCCTTTGGCACTCTCACCTTTCGAGTGCTAAAGAATTCGTTTGTATGACGTCCGGGAGGGACGAGAAACACACATGGCAAAGATCATTGCTTTCAACGAAGAGGCCCGTCGCGGCCTCGAGCGCGGCCTCAACATTTTGGCCGACGCCGTCAAGGTCACACTCGGCCCGCGCGGTCGCAACGTCGTGCTCGAGAAGAAGTGGGGCGCACCCACCATCACGAACGACGGTGTCTCGATCGCTAAGGAGATCGAGCTCGATGACCCGTACGAGAAGATCGGCGCGGAGCTCGTCAAAGAGGTCGCCAAGAAGACGGATGACGTAGCCGGCGACGGCACGACGACATCAGTCGTTCTCGCTCAAGCGCTCGTTCGCGAAGGACTTCGCAACGTCGCAGCAGGAGCAGACCCCATCAGCCTCAAGAAGGGCATCGAGAAGGCCGTAGCCGCCGTCATCGAGGCGCTCGTTGCGAGCGCCAAGGAGATCGAGACCAAGGAAGAGATCGCGGCCACCGCATCCATTTCCGCTGGTGACACCGAGATCGGTGCACTCATCGCGGAGGCGATCGACAAGGTCGGCAAGGAAGGCGTTGTCACCGTCGAGGAGTCGAACACGTTCGGCACCGAGCTCGAGCTTACCGAGGGCATGCGTTTCGACAAGGGCTTCTTGTCCGCATACTTCGTGACCGACCCCGAGCGCCAAGAAGCGGTCTTCGAAGACCCCTACATCTTGATCGTCAACAGCAAGGTCTCGAACATCAAGGACCTGCTCCCGATCGTCGACAAGGTGATCCAGAGCGGCAAGCAGCTGCTCATCATCGCTGAAGACGTCGACGGCGAAGCGCTCGCGACTCTCGTCGTGAACAAGATCCGTGGCATCTTCAAGTCGGTCGCCGTCAAGGCCCCCGGCTTCGGAGACCGTCGCAAGGCTCAGCTTCAGGACATCGCTATTCTCACGGGCGGACAAGTCATCTCTGAGGAGGTCGGTCTCAAGCTCGAGAACGCGACACTTGACTTGCTCGGCCGCGCTCGCAAGGTCGTCATCACGAAGGACGAGACGACCATCATCGAGGGCACTGGCGATCCAGAGGCAATCGCGGGCCGCGTCAAGCAGATTCGCGCCGAGATCGAGAACACCGACAGCGACTACGACCGCGAGAAGCTGCAAGAGCGCCTCGCGAAGCTCGCTGGTGGCGTTGCAGTCATCAAAGCCGGAGCCGCGACCGAGGTCGAGCTCAAGGAGCGCAAGCACCGCATCGAAGACGCCGTTCGCAACGCGAAGGCAGCCGTCGAAGAGGGCATCGTCGCCGGTGGTGGCGTCGCGCTCATCCAAGCCGGCAAGATTGCGTTCGAGTCGAAGGCCGTCAAGGCTCTCGTCGGTGACGAGGCAACGGGCGCGAACATTGTTCGCGTTGCCATCGACGCTCCGCTCAAGCAGATCGCGCTCAACGCGGGCCTCGAGCCCGGTGTTGTAGCCGACAAGGTGCGTCACTTGCCCGTCGGACACGGCCTCAACGCCGCAACCGGCGAGTACGTAGACATGCTCGCTGCGGGAATCAATGACCCGGTCAAGGTGACGCGTTCGGCTCTGCTCAACGCAGCGTCGATCGCCGGCCTGTTCTTGACGACCGAAGCGGTTGTTGCCGACAAGCCCGAGAAGTCGGGCCCGACCATGGGCGACCCGTCGGGTGGCATGGACTTCTAATCGAGCGCGGATTGAGTAGGCCGTAAGGCCGTATCGAAATCTGACCGGCCCTTCCGGCCGGTCGTATCGAAACCTAGGTCAAGAAGCCACAACGGCCGGTCTCCCTCGGGAGGCCGGCCGTTTGCTTTGTGCGGGCTGTTATGCCCTTATGTCGTCGAGATCGAACGCAGCGTGAATTGCCTTCACGAGAGCATCCTCTTGGCTGTCGAGGAGAAAGCCGATCTGCTGACCGAGGTCGCTCACGTGGATGGTCGTGACACCGTCTAGATTCACAACGGAGTCATGGTCGAGGCCATTGGATGCACCTACGGGCACTTCGGTAGCGTGCCCTCGAATGCGTGAAGTAATCGACGCGACGGTAACCATGGACAAGTGCGGTCGGGCTATCTCGCGCGTGAGCACAACCACCGGTCGAATCTTGTCGATTCGAGCGAGGTGGATCGGTCGCATCAGTCGTCCATCGGAACGGGGTGTTTCGAAGTCCACTCGACAATAGCCATCAATTCCGGATCATCGCCCTCGAGGCGGTAAATCTCGGCATCGCGTTCGGCGACTACTCGTCGCTGGAAGCGACGGAGCTCGCGAACCACCAGGGCGGCTCGACTCTCGAATCTGCCGCTCGCGACGACCTCATCGATGAACTCGACAAGGTCGTCGGGAAGCCGCAGGGCTATTTGAGTGGTCATCCCAACATGGTAGCGACTTGGGATGCGCGCCACAACCGCGGTCATCGACCGAAGAGCCGGGTGTTGGCGTTTTCGATCTCTGCATACTGCTGGCCGGCTTGAGCGAGCGATTGGTTGATCGCCGCGAGGCTCTCCTCCACGCGCTGTTGAGTGGCTTTCCAGTCGGTCACGACGCCGTTGAACGCCGTGGCGGCCTGGCCGGTCCACGAGCCCTGCAGGTTGGTCAACTGACCGTGGAGGCCAGCAACCTCGGCTTGGATCCTGCTGATGGAATTGCGCACGGCTCCCGTGGCACTGAGGACGGCTTCACTGTCTACTTGGTATCGAGTCATGCAAGTGACGGTAGGGGCGTGCTGCGCGTTGCTCGGCAGCTATGGCGAAGTTGGGGAAGGCGAGGCATCCGCTGGGCTAGGGAGGAGAGGAAGGAACACTCGGAAGGTCGCTCCACCGCCCGGCGTCTCGACAATGTCGACTTCACCCTCGTGTGACTGCACGATCGCCGAGACGATCGCGAGGCCGAGACCGCTGCCGCCCGTGTCGCGCGCGCGGGAGGAATCCGCTCGCCAGAATCGTTGAAAGATCTTCTCGCGAATTTGTGGCGGGATGCCCTCGCCGTGGTCAATGACGCTCAACACGGCTCGCTGCGTGGTGCCGTCAACGCCGACACCGATCTCGATGGGACTGGATTCAGGCGTGAACCGCAACGCGTTTCCGATGAGGTTCGCGAGCACTTGGCGGATCTTGTTCTCGTCCGCCATCACGACGGCGCGAAGGTTGATGGGCGGTGGCGGCGGAGTCGTGACATTCGCGAGCACCGGGCGCCGCCTCGACACGAGGCGCGAGAGGGTCGCGCCTGCGAATGCGATGGGTCCCGTCGCGAGGGATGCGACGCGCGGCGGGGCATCGGGCGGCACGAGTTCGAGAGCGGCCGGCTCGCTCGGGATGTCGGTCGCGACAACAGTCACGACGCGGCCTGGCGACGCCGCCGCGGCGTCGAGAGCGGCGTCGGTCGCGAGTGGAACGAGGTCGACCTCGGTGAGCGTGAGGGGCTTGGCCTCGTCGAGGCGCGCGAGCTCGAGGAGGTCTTCGACG
>JANOOQ010000188.1:0-7630 GCA_031421515.1 Leifsonia sp. | reverse complement strand
GACGTTCACGGAGGACACCCCGTCGGGTGTCACGGGTGCGACGTTCAACTCGGCGACGTTCTCGCCGACCAGTGTCACGATCGGCAACGGCACGACCACTGCTGTGATTGTCACCAACAACTACACCGCTCAAACGGGTGGCTTCTCGATCTCGAAGGTGTTGTCGGGTCCGGATGACTCGTTGATTGCCGGTGACACCGAGTTCACGGTCAACTACTCCGTCGATAGCGGCACGTCGATTGCCTTGACGCTTCTCGCGGACGGCACGCCGTTCGTCGTGAACGGGTTGCCGTTTGGCGCCGAGGTGACCTTTAGCGAAGATGCACCGCCAGTGCTCTCGGGTGTGATTTGGGGTGCTGCCACGTTCTCGCCCACAAGTGTCACGGTCGGCAATGGCACGACCTCCGTCGTGACGATCACGAATGAGTACAGCGAGCCGGTCCCGGCAATCTGGAGCCAAGCGTATGTTGGCGGAGTCCCCAACGGCACCGTGGCATCCGCGACAACCACGATTGTTGACGTCGTGTTCTACGAGAATCTCGTAGCGGGTGACGACTACGAGCTGCACGGCGAGCTCGTCTACATCGAGGGCGGTGTGATCCACTACACGGGTATCACGGGAACCCGAGCGTTCACGCCACCCACAAGTGACGGTTCGATCGAGGTCTCGTTTACGCTCACCGAGGAACAACTCAACACCTTGGCCGGAAAACAACTGTTTATCTTCCAGACGCTCTTCGACTCGAATGATGACGAAGTTGCGTTCGACGGGGCGACCCTTGCAACTTATCCGTGGTTCTCGACGACGGACGAGTGGTTCCGAATCGCTCCTGCGGTCGTGCTCGCCTTTACGGGAACGCAACCGATTGGTGCGGCGGTTGTCGGCTTCGGATCCTTCGTGATCGGTACGTTACTCGTGGTGTTTGCGCGTCGCCGTCGCACAACGCGGGGCGCGACCGCGTAATCGGGCGAAGTAGTTCGTGAATGGGGCGGGTTCTGAACCACTAGGTTCGGGGCCTGCCCCATTCCGTTTGAACGTGTTCCGATTGCCGCCAAGCCAACGAGATGGGCGCGCTCCAGCCGCGCCGCGAAGTATTCAAAATTTGGCGGAGAATGGGGGATTCGAACCCCCGAGGGCTTTCACCCAACACGCTTTCCAAGCGTGCGCCATAGGCCACTAGGCGAATTCTCCTGGCGGGTTGAGCCAATCGGATTCTGGCAACAACCTCAATGATCATAACGGTAAACTTGTGTCGGCTCCTCGCGTGGCGCCACCCAGGCCAACTCCCCCAGGACGGAAACGTAGCAAGGGTAACCGGGCTCTGGCGGGTGCGCGAGGGGTCCTTTCACTTACAGTGAGTTCGTGGCCCGATCCATCTACATCACGTCAGCCGAAGGACACTCGGGCAAATCGGCGATTGCGCTCGGGGTGCTCGATACTCTCTTGCGCGGAATCGAGCGCGTCGGGGTCTTTCGCCCCGTAATGCGTTCCTCTGACGAGCGTGACTTCGTGCTTGAACTCTTGCTCGCCCACGACGGAGTCTCGCTCGAATACGATGAGTGCGTCGGGGTGAGCTACGAAGAAGTGCATGAAGATCCAGATGCAGCACTCTCGCGCATCGTCGATGCCTTCAAGGCGCTCGAGCGCAAATGCGATTCCGTCGTCATCGTCGGGTCGGACTATACGGATGTCGCGAGCCCAACGGAACTCGCATTCAACGCTCGAATCGCGGCCAACCTCGGCGCGCCCGTGTTGCTCGTTCTCACGGGACGAGAGCTTGACGAATCCCGAGCACGCACTCCCAACGAGCTCAGGCAAGTCGTTGAGCTCAGTTTGCCTGAGCTCGCGAGCGCGCATGCGTCGCTCCTCGCAGTCATCGCGAACCGCACAGACCCCGAGTCGCTCGATGAGATCGTGCGAGTCGTGCAGGCAGCATCCGCTGTCACGGCATGGGCGATTCCCGAAGACGCGTTCTTGGTCGCGCCAACCGTTTCGGCTGTCATGGCTGCCGTCGACGGTCACCTCTTCAAGGGGGATCCGGCGCTCCTAGCTCGCGAGGCGCTCGGCATGGTCATCGCAGCGATGTCGATGGAAAACGTCTTGCCGCGGCTCATTGAAGGGGGGCTCGTCGTGATTCCGGGCGACCGCAGCGAGATGTTGCTCGCGGCACTCACGGCCCACGCTTCGGGTTCATTCCCGTCGCTCGCTGGCATCATTCTCAACGGCGGGTTTGAGATTTCGCCCGTGATCGATCGGCTCATCGGAGGTCTCGATGCAACGCTCCCGATCATCGCAACCGAGCTAGGCACTTTTGCGACGGCGCAGCGAATCTCGCAAGTGCGCGGCCGGCTGACCGCGACATCCCAACGCAAAATCGACACGGCACTCGCCCTCTTCGAGACGTATGTCGACGAAGACGTCTTGATGCGCGAACTTGGCGCCGGTGAATCGACGGCCGTTACGCCCCTCATGTTTGAGTACGCGATTCTCGAGCGAGCTCGGTCTGACCGCAAGCGCATCGTGCTTCCCGAGGGGAGCGATGATCGCATCTTGCAGGCCGCGGGCACGCTCTTGAGGCGAGCCGTGGTCGACCTCACGATTCTTGGGGAAGAAGCGGATGTTCGCGCCCGCGCATCGGGGCTTGGGGTGGACATCTCGGCCGCGACGATCCTCAGTACGACCGATCCCGAACTCCGCGAGCGGTTCGCTCAGGAGTACACGCGCTTGCGCGCCCACAAGGGAATCACGATCGACGAAGCGCGAGACATCGTGACGGATGTCTCCTACTTCGGCACCATGATGGTGCAGCTCGGTCTTGCCGACGGCATGGTCTCGGGCGCAGCACACACGACGGCGCACACGATCAAGCCCGCGCTCGAGTTCGTCAAGACGCGCGAGGGAGTCTCGGTCGTGTCGAGCGTCTTCTTCATGGCGCTCGAAGACCGTGTGCTCGTCTACGGCGACTGCGCGATCGTGCCAGACCCGACGGCGGATCAGCTCGCCGACATCGCAATTTCGTCGGCAGCGACGGGTGCACAATTCGGTATCGAGCCGCGCATTGCGATGTTGTCGTACTCGACGGGGGAGTCGGGGTCTGGCGCTGACGTCGACAAGGTGCGGCAAGCAACCGCGCTAGTACGCTCGCGCCGACCCGACCTTCTTGTGGAAGGCCCCATCCAATACGACGCTGCCGCTGACGCTGCGGTTGCTGAAACGAAAATGCCCGACTCCGAAGTCGCTGGCCGCGCGACGGTATTTATCTTTCCCGATCTCAATACGGGCAACAACACCTACAAGGCCGTGCAGCGCAGTTCTGGCGCGGTCGCGATCGGGCCCGTGCTTCAGGGTTTGCGTAAGCCCGTCAACGACCTCTCGCGCGGCGCGCTCGTGCGCGACATCGTCAACACCGTTGCCATCACGGCGATTCAGGCGCAAACCTCATGACGCTCGTCTTCGTCGTCAACTCGGGGTCGTCATCGATCAAGTGGGAGTTGGTGGATGCAGAGACCGGTGTCTCCCGCGGCGGCCTCGTCGAGCGCATTGGGGAGCCTGGTGGAGGGGCTCCCGACCACGAGCACGCGATGGTGCGAATTCTCGAAGAACTGGGTGCCGAGCATCCCGCCATCATCGGACACCGCGTCGTGCACGGCGGCAACCGTTTCTCTACCGCGACTCTCGTGACCGCCGAAGTCGAAGCCGCGATCGAGCAGATCTCGGCTCTCGCCCCGCTCCACAATCCCGCGAATCTGACGGGCATTCGGGCAGCAACCAAGGCTTTTCCGGGGGTGCCGAATGTCGCGGTGTTCGACACCGCTTTTCACCACTCGCTTTCTCCCGCGGCATACACCTACGCGATCGACGCACAGATCGCGAGCCAGTACGACGTGTGCCGATACGGGTTCCATGGCACGTCCTACGGGTTCGTCGCACAGGGAGCGGCCGAGCTTCTGGGTCGACCGCTCGCCGAGCTCAAGCTCATCGCGTTCCACCTCGGTAACGGGGCATCCGCGTGTGCGATCGACTGCGGGCGTTCTATCGATACGTCGATGGGCATGACACCTCTCGAGGGGCTCGTCATGGGCACGCGTTCGGGCGATCTCGACCCCGGCGCGCTCTTGCACCTCGCGCGGGAGGGAATGTCGATGCCCGAAATCGATGATCTCGTGAATCGCCGCAGCGGTTTGCTCGGCTTGAGCGGGCGGCGCGATATGCGCGACGTTGTCGAGGGGGTTGCAGAGGGGGATGTCGCGTGCCGCTTGGCCCTCGATGTCTACGTGCACCGGCTGCGGCACTATCTCGGTGCGTACTTCTCCGTGCTCGGGGGAGTCGACGCGATCGTGTTTACCGCGGGCGTCGGCGAGAACAGTCCCGCTGTGCGCGCGGAGGCTCTCGCGGGGCTCGAGGCTCTCGGCATCCGTCTCGATCCCAAGCTCAATGCGTCGAACGACCGTGCCGCGCGAGTCATTAGTGCCGATGACTCGAAAGTGAGCGTGCTCGTGGTGCCGACGAACGAAGAACTCGAGATCGCGCGGCAAGCCGTTGCTCTCGTCGAAGGGCTACAGCCGCTCTGAAGCGTCGGCGGTCGCGACTACTCTTGAGTCGTGGTCGCAGCCCTGTATCGCCGTTATCGGCCGGAGACGTTCGCCGAACTCATCGGCCAGTCTCAAGTGACGGATCCGCTTCGCACGGCTCTGCGTGCCGACCGCGTCAACCACGCGTATTTGTTCAGTGGACCTCGTGGCTGTGGCAAGACGACGAGCGCGCGAATCCTTGCTCGCTGCCTCAATTGCGCCGAGGGGCCAACTGACACTCCGTGTGGAGTGTGTGCGAGTTGCATCGAGTTGAGCCGCGACGGCGGAGGTTCGCTCGATGTTGTCGAGATCGACGCTGCGAGCCACAACGGAGTGGACGACGCTCGCGATCTGCGAGAGCGCGCGGTCTTCGCCCCCGCACGCGACCGGTACAAAATCTTCATCCTCGACGAAGCGCACATGGTTACTCCGCAAGGATTCAACGCGCTCCTCAAGATCGTCGAAGAGCCGCCCGAGCACGTCAAGTTCATCTTTGCGACGACCGAGCCCGAGAAGGTCATCGGCACGATTCGTTCGCGCACGCATCACTACCCGTTCCGCCTCGTGCCTCCTGCCCAGATGCTCGACTACGTACAGCAGTTGTGTACAGCCGAGAAGGTCGAGGTCGAACCGGGGGTACTTACGCTCGTCGTTCGGGCCGGCGGCGGCTCGGTGCGTGACACCCTCTCGCTACTCGATCAACTCATCGCGGGTTCCGAGAGCACGACTGTCGAATACGAGCGCGCCGTTGCACTCTTGGGGTACACGCACGGAGCCCTGCTCGACGAGGTCGTTGACGCGATCGGCGCGAGGGATGCAGCTGCAGTCTTCTCGGGGGTCGATCGCGTAATTCAGACAGGACAAGACCCGCGTCGATTCGTCGAGGATCTTCTCGAGCGACTTCGCGACCTCATAATCGTCGCTGCGACGTCGGGCAACGCCGCAGCCGTATTGCGCGGCGTGCCGCAAGATCAGCTCGACCACATGATCACGCAAGCGTCTGTTTTCGGTCCCGCGGGATTGTCGCGAGCAGCGGACGTCGTCAACTCCGCGCTCTCGGAGATGACGGGCGCGACCTCCCCTCGCCTGCACCTCGAGCTCATGGTCGCGCGGATTCTCGTGCCCGCGAGTGACGACAGCGAGAGAGGCGCCCTCGCTCGAGTAGAGCGACTCGAGCGCCGAATTGGGGTGGATGACGGTACCGCCGCACCACGCGCAGCAGCCGCGTCAGCGCCGCGTGCGGAGCCCGAGGCTACCGTCCCCACCGAAGCGCCCACACGGCCGGCCACGGTCGCGCGGGCCGCTGCCAAGGCTCCCGCAGCGCCTGCAGCAGTCGAGCCGGCCCCAACGCCCGAGCCAGCCGCCGCCGAAGCTACAGCCCCTGCTCCAACAGCACCCGTCACGTTCCAACAAGTGAAAGACGCGTGGCCCGAGATTCTCAAGTCGGTGGAGAACGCAAAGCGAGCGGCCTGGATGGTCGTCGTAACGGCGAAGCCACTCGAGTTGCGTGACGGAAACGTGCTTGTGCTCTCGTTCCCGAGCGCCAATGATGTCGCGGCGCTCAAAGACCGATCGGCTCCCGGCGACGGCGTCGGCGATTATCTCAAGAAGGCAATGCTCGCGGTTCTCGGTATCGAGCCGCTATTGCTCGCACGAGTGGCCGAAGAGGCGCAAGGTGACGTGGCGACGCCTCCCATCACTTCCGCAACGGATGCCTCGGGTTGGGCCGTCGCGCACATCCCCGAGTCGGCGCCCGCCGTGCGCGCAGAACGTAAGCCGCGCCCCACAGCAGAGCCGAAGGCTCCCACCGAGCCCGCGCGCTACGGCGAGTCGGTCGTGCGCGAACTGCTCGGCGCGAGCTTCATCGAAGAAGAGCAAGTGGCACGCGTCGTTCCCCGAGCACAGGACGACTAATGTACGACGGCATTGTTCAAGAGCTCATCGACGAACTCGGTCGACTGCCCGGGATCGGCCCTAAGTCTGCGCAACGGATTGCATTCCACATTCTGCAGACCGAGAGCTTCGACGTGACTCGGCTATCTGAGGTGCTGCGAGACGTGCGCGACAAGGTTCGCTTTTGCGACATTTGCGGCAACGTGACCGAGGAGCAAACGTGCGGCATTTGCCGCGACCCGCGGCGATCGCCCGCGACGATTTGTGTCGTCGAAGAGGCGAAAGACGTTGTTGCGATCGAGCGCACTCGTGAGTTCAAGGGTCTGTATCACGTGCTCGGTGGAGCCATTAGCCCCATCGACGGAATCGGTCCAGACAACCTGCGGATCAAGCAATTGCTCACGCGCCTATCGGACGGTTCCGTCACCGAGGTCATTATCGCGACCGACCCCAATCTCGAGGGCGAAGCAACCGCCACTTACCTCACGAGATTGCTCGTGTACCCGAATCTTCGAGTAACCCGCCTCGCGTCGGGCTTGCCCGTCGGCGGCGACCTTGAGTACGCGGATGAAGTCACACTGGGTCGAGCGTTCGAGGGGCGCAGGCTCGTCCAAAACTGACCGGTAGAATTGCTGTTTGGGTGGAATTGTTGAACCCACTAGTCCCCGTAGCAGGAGTACCGATGAGCTTGATCGTCCAAAAGTTCGGCGGATCGTCGGTTGCCGATGCCGAGAGCATCAAGCGCGTCGCCAAGCGGATCGTCGAGACGAAGAACGCGGGACACGAGGTCGTTGTCGTCGTGTCGGCTATGGGCGATACGACCGACGAATTGCTCGACCTCGCCGAGCAAGTCGTGCCCGTGCCATCCGGTCGCGAACTCGACATGCTTCTCACGGCGGGCGAGCGAATCTCGATGGCCCTGCTCGCGATGGCCATCAAGAGCCTCGGCATCGACGCGCGCAGCTACACGGGTAGCCAAGCGGGCATGATTACGGATGCCCAGCACGGCTCAGCGCGCATTGTGGATGTAACCCCCGGCCGAGTGCGCGAGGCTCTCGACGAGGGTGCCGTCGCAATCGTCGCGGGCTTCCAAGGTTTCAACCGCGGCACGGGGGATATCACGACGCTCGGTCGCGGTGGATCTGACACGACTGCCGTCGCTCTC
>JANOOQ010000187.1:0-4358 GCA_031421515.1 Leifsonia sp. | reverse complement strand
CGACCGCGAGCTTCGAGGGAGTGCCGTCGGCGGCATCCGCTAGCCGCAGTCGCACACGCGCGAGCAACTCGTCAAAGCGGAACGGCTTGGGCATGTAGTCGTTAGCGCCGCCCTCGAGGCTCGCAAGCGTGTCTTCAGCGGATGTTCGTGCCGTCAGAACAATGACGGGAATCGTCACACCCGCTCGCCGCACGCGCCGCATGACCTCATAACCGTCGGCCCCCGGCAAGCCAATGTCGAGCACGACGAGGTCGAATCCACCGCCCACGATGAGGTCGATCGCGAGGTTACCGTCTGGCACCACTTCGGTGCTGAAGCCAGCGGCCGTGAGGCCTTTCTCTACGAACGACGAAATGCGCTCTTCGTCCTCTGCAATCAGAATGCGGCTCACTCCTGTTTCCCCTCTGCTTCAACCGTGTGAAGCGGAATGTCGATCGCGAAGGTCGCCCCGAACCCCGGCCGTGAATGCACGATCGCTGCGCCACCGTGCGCGGTCGCGATTGCTTGCACGATTGCGAGCCCGAGACCAGAGCCCGTCGAACCGCGGCCCACAATCCCGCGACGGAAGCGCTCGAAAATCACTTCTTGAGCGTGGTCCGAAATGCCCACTCCGTCGTCCCGAACCCACAACTCGAGGCGATCGCCGCGAACGGCGCTTCCAATTTCGACGGACGTCGCGTGCCCGTGCGTTATCGCGTTCGCAGCGAGTTGCAGCAGTGCTTGAGTCAATCGATCGGGGTCGACGAGCGCGATGACGCCCGCTACTCGTGTTGACGTCCATTCGCACGTCGTCGAGAGGGCACTCGCCTTGGTGCGCACGCGCTCCGTGAGCGCCGCGATGTCGGTCGGCTCCGGGCTTACGTGGAGTGGCCTGCCCAATTGTGCCAACTCTGAGATGTCTCGGACGAGTCCACTCATCCGATCGAGTTCGTCGATCGCGAGAGCGGCTGTGGCTCGCACGTCGCTCGCGTCTGCGGGGTTCATGAGTTCGAGGTGTCCGCGCACGATCGTGATCGGGGTCTTGAGCTCGTGTCCGACATCATCGAGCAATTGGCGCTGGCCAGTGAGCGCACCGTCGAGCCGATCGAGCATGTCGTTGACCGTGCCCGCGAGGTCGGAGACGTCGTCGGTGCCGGCTACCTCGATTCGTTCGCTCACGTCGCTGCCCGTGATTCGCGCGGCGGTCTCGCGCAATCGCCGGATGGGAGCCAGTAGGCGACCTGCGACGAACCAACCGACGAGTCCGACAACGACGAGAGAGATGAGTGCCACAAGCGCGAACGTGCGAAACGCCTCCGTGATGGGTTCGAGCGTCGCATCCATGTCGACGGCGAGCACGAATGTTCCGCTCTCTTCAGGGTCCATCGTGATGGGAATCGCGACGTACCGAACGAGGTTGTCGGAGGTCTGCGCGGTTCCCGTCACGACGCCGCTTGACGAGGTCTCGACTTCGACGCGGTTGACGAACGCCGCGTCTTGCTCGAGCGGAAACCCCGTCTCACCGCCCGGCACGAGGGCAGTACCGGTCGCCGTGAGCGCGAAAGTTGTTTCGTTTGTTCCCGGGCGCAACCGCTGCACCATCGCCGCGAGGGCCTCATCGAGCGTCTCGACCGCCACATCGGTAGCGATGAACTCGATCTCGGTCACGGCATCGGAGAGCCGGGCATCCACTGCGACCAGAATTCGCTCGCGTTGCACGAGGTAGGCTGTCGCGCCCGCGACCAGCATGCCCGCCGCCGCGACAAGCAACATCGACGCGAGGATTCGCGATCGCACGGATCTCAACGGGCGCCAGACTGCACGGGGCGGGCGTGCGGAGTCGGGCATCCTTCGATTATCGACGGTCGAACTTGCTCTCGGGGGCTCGCACGATGAGGAAACTCTTATGAAACAGAAAAGACCCCGAGAATTTCTTCTCGGGGTCGAATCCCTGCTGTCTCAAACAGTTCTTTGTTTGTCACAGTGCGCGAAGGGGGACTTGAACCCCCACGCCCTTACGGGCACTAGCACCTCAAGCTAGCGCGTCTGCCATTTCCGCCATCCGCGCGCAGTGGTAATTCCTTCGCAGGACTACCGAGGTACGAGAATAGCACGCTGATAGCGTGGTGAAATGACGCAGCCCGAACCCCTCGAAGAGACTGCTCGAATAGCGCAAGAACTCATCCGATTCGACACGACCAACTTCGGCGAGGGACACGCGAATGGCGAGACCGAAGCCGCTGAATACCTCGGCGCGCTTCTCGAGGGTCTCGGGCTCGCACCGGAGTATGTAGACGCCGCGCCCGGCCGCACGAGCGTTATCGCTCGCGTGAGTGGCGCAGATGCATCGAAGCCCGCGCTCGTCGTGCACGGCCACACCGACGTGGTTCCGGCTGATCCGACCAACTGGAGCGTCGATCCGTTCGGGGGAGTCGTGCGGGACGGCATGCTGTGGGGCCGAGGCGCCGTCGACATGAAAAACATGGACGCGATGATCATCACCGCGCTTCAAGACATTCTCGGCGCGGGAAAACAGCCGGCGCGCAACCTCGTGATCGCGTTCTTCTCCGACGAAGAAAACGGGGGAGTCTTCGGCTCGCATCACCTCGTCGATCACCGCCCCGACCTATTCGCGGGAGCGACGGAAGCGATTAGCGAGGTCGGCGGATACTCCGTGCACCTCAACGGACAGCGGTCCTATCTGCTGCAAACGGGTGAGAAAGCCTTGGTGTGGATCAAGCTTGTGGCGCGCGGCACAGCAGCTCACGGCAGCCGCGTTATCCCGAACAATGCGGTTACGAAGCTCGCAGAAGCCGTCGCGATTCTCGGGCGCCAGGAATGGCCCGTGCGACTCACGGGTACGACCGAGCTCTTGCTCGCCGAACTCGCGCGAATCATGGATGTCGACCCCCTCGTTGTCGGCCCCGATGAACTCGTGCTGTCGACGGGAACCGCGGCGGGATTCATTCAGTCGAGCCTGCGCACCACGAGCAATCCGACCTTGCTCAAGGCGGGCTACAAGCACAACGTCATTCCGGACCTCGCGGAAGCACTCATCGACATTCGAACGCTTCCCGGCGAAGAGGATGCCGTTCTCGCCGAAGTGCGTGCGCTCGTAAGCGACGACATCGAGATTGTCGTGATGCATCGGGATGTTGGGCTCGAGAACCCGTTTAACGGTTCGCTTGTCGACGCCATGGTCGGCACACTTCAGGCCCATGACCCCGGCGCGCCCGTCTTGCCCTATCTACTCTCGGGGGGCACCGACAACAAGGCGCTCTCGAAACTCGCAATCAAGGGCTATGGGTTCGCGCCGCTGCAACTCGGGCCCGAACTCGACTTTCCAGCCATGTTCCATGGCGTTGACGAGCGGGTTCCACTCGACGCACTAGTCTTTGGCAGGCGGGTTCTCGCGGACTTGCTGTTGAACTACTAGCAGGGAGTCGACGTGGGTTTCATCGAGGCGATCATCCTCGGATTGATCCAAGGCCTAACCGAGTTCTTGCCGATCTCCTCGAGCGCGCACTTGCGAATCGCCGGCGAATTCTTGCCCTCGGCGACGGATCCCGGCGCGACGTTCACGGCAATTACGCAACTCGGTACGGAACTCGCCGTCATGATCTACTTTCGCAAAGACATCATGCGAATCCTCGGCCGCTGGTTCAAGCAATTCGGTCGCACACAGGGTGCTCACGCCGAAGTGATCGACCGCAACCACCCCGACGTTCGCCTCGGTTGGCTCATCATCATTGGAACGATTCCCATCGTTATCGTGGGCTATTTCGCGCAAGAGTACATTCGGTCGACCTTCCGGTCGCTGTGGCTCGTTGCGATCGTGCTTATCGCGTTTGGCGTAATTCTGGGTCTCGCCGACTTGCTCGCGAAACGCACTCGGGCTCTCGACGAGATGACCTATGGGCACGGCATCCTCATCGGGCTCGCCCAAATGCTCTCTCTCGTTCCGGGCGTTTCGCGCTCTGGTTCGACAATGACAGCGGGTCGCTTGCTGGGCTACGAACGGCCAGCGGCCGCTCGGTACGGATTCTTGCTCGCGATTCCTGCTGTTTTCGGTAGCGGCCTGTACGAGCTCGTGCACAGCTTCGGCGAACCCGAGGGCGTCTATGGCTATGCCGAGACCGCGGTCGCCACGGTCGTCGCATTCTTCGTCGGCTACCTCATCATCGCGTTCCTCATGCGCTACATCTCGAAGCACTCGCTCTTGCCGTTCGTGATCTATCGAATCCTGCTCGGGTCGGCCCTCATCGTGCTTCTTAACCTGGGAATCATCCGCCCACTATGAAGTCGTGGCGCCGGCCGGAGATAGCGCGACTTCCCGGGCACTCGCCCGTGCCGCGGTTGTTCGACACGGCGTCGGGTGA
>JANOOQ010000186.1:0-2582 GCA_031421515.1 Leifsonia sp. | reverse complement strand
CCCGAGCAAATCGAGCCATTCGACGCCAGCGAGCAATTGAGCCACGATAAGCATGACGGCGACACCGGGAACGATCGTTGTGAATACGATCCGCAGCAAGCGACGGTAGTCGGGGTAGAGCTCGGGGCCGAGGAGGGATTGTGGTCGGTCACTGTAGCTCGCGGCGAGCTGCGCCGGATTGCCTAGCTCGGCGATCGCTTCGAACTCGGCGTCGCTCGGCGATTCGCCGGCTTCGATTCGATCCTCGATTGCGTCGGCAATGAGGGCGCGCAGTTCTACCTCTATGTCTTTGCGTCGCCGAAGCGGACGGAGCGGCAGCTGTTGCTGCAGCGCAGAAATGTAACGATCGGTGAGAGTGATTGGGGTGGTCATCGTGTGCCCTTCAAGTTGCGGAATGCGGTGTCAAGATCGCTCCAGTCGCGAGCAAGAAGATCGGCGAGCGCTGACCCATCAGCACTCGTGCGGTAGAACTTGCGAGGGCGCGACTCCTCGGTGTTCCATTCGCTTGTTACGAGCCCTTGCTTTTCGAGCCGACGCAAGAGCGGATACAGGGTGTTGGCATCGACGGCGAACCCCTGCCGCGCGAGCGCCTCGAGAAGCGAGTAGCCGTAATTGGGTTCAGTCAACACGAGGAGGCACGCGAGCACGATCGTGCCGCGCCGAATCTCTTGTCGATGCGTAGCTAGTGCTTCATCCTCTATCATGCGATCAACAATACTGTGTGTCACACACTATGTCAACGCGAGCGTTCGAATGCCCACGAGTGCACGAGTTAGCGCGTAGTAACGGCTGCGAGTTCGGGCCGCAGAATCGCCTCGAGAGCGATGACCCCGAGGCTCAGCCCCGCGACGACCGCGAGCCCGACGATGAAGATGAGAGCCTTGCCCAACACACTGTGCTTTCGACCGGCCACGAATGCGATCGCGAAAACGAGCGGCGGGACCACGAGCCCGAGAACGAGAACCCACCACGGGATGTCTGACGTCTCGAGGCCGTATTGCTTGTAGACCGCGGGAAGCTCGACGAAGTTCGAGACCGCCTCCCACAAGTCATACGCGTAAAACAACCCGAATACGCCAGCGACCGTGAGGCTCAACCAGCCAAAGCGACCACGCTTGGTCTCGTGTGCGTCGTCAGACACGGCTTCCCGACTGGGATCATCCGATTCGGCGATCGATTTCTCGTCAGTCACGTCATACTCCCAACAAGAATGGCCACGGAACGACAACGACGAGCCCAACGAGCAACAACGCGAGGCGAGCGATTGGCTTGCGATCGCGCGTAAGCAGCACGACCGCGGCAAACCAAATCGCGGGGCTCGCGATCGCGAGAAACTCTCCGAGCTGGAACATGATCTCGCCAAAGATTGTCGGCAGGGTCGTCGTCGACCGCGTCACCGTGATGACCCAACCGATCGTGTAAATCAAGTACACGCCCGCGAGAATTCCGTACGTGATGAGCAGCACTGCTGGCATCGACTTCGGCGCGGCGGGACCATCCACGAGTTCGATTTTGGGCGCCTTTGGTGCCTCGACGCGCTCGTCGCCAGCCCACGCGAGGGCGTCGTCTTCACGTTCGGCTGTCATGGCGAAACCCTACCGTGCGCGGCGAAGTTCGATGACTTCGAGCACGTGCGGGAACAGCGGATGCGCGGGCTCGAGCCCAGTGATGGCCGAAGCCAGGGCATCCACTGCCATGCCACTGCTCAGCATCGTCTGCAACTCGACGCTCTCGGCGTCTTCTTTTACATCGAAGCGGAGTGCCGCGCCGACCGCGTTGAGGAGGTTCCAGACTTCGAGGCCGCGCTCGGCGAGTTCCGCGGCAGGGCCAATGAACCGCTCGTGGCGCGAGAGTTTGCGCAGCGGGCCACGGCCGACGCGTTCGCACGTGTCTGGCAGGTCGGGGTTCGAGATTCGCTTGAGCGTCTTCTCGATGTAGGCCTGTTGCTCGTCCTCATCGAAACCGTGCTTGAGCACGAGCAGTTGCTTTGTCTCGGCGAGCACGGCGCGAATCTCGGCCTGGAGTTCGGGCGTCGCGAGCGCTTCGCGGATCGACACCCAGCCACGGTCGATACCGTGATACGCCGCGGCAGCGTGAGCCGTGTTGACCGTGAAGAGCTTGCGCTCGATGAAGGGCTCGAGGTCGGCGACCCACGTGACGCCGTGGATGTCCGGCTCATCACCGTGGAACGGCGTGCGATCGACTACCCACTCGAAGAACGACTCGATCGTCACGTCGAGACCACCGGGCTGCTCGGGCACGATGCGATCGATCGCGCAATTGGCGAAGATCGCGTTCGTAGCGGGATCGTGCTTGCGTACTTCGGCCGCGAGCATGTCGGTGCCGCCGATCGCGTTTTCGCACGCGATCACGACGAGCGGGTTCGGGTTTGTTCTCGCTGCGAGTCCCTTGGCGATGACGGGAGCGACGAATTGCAGGATGCGCGCGCCGACGGCCGTTGTGACGATGTCGGCCGCCGCAATCTCTGCGATGACATCCGCTTCGTGCGACTTCGAGTTGATTGCCCGATACCCGTCGACGATCTTCGTGACGGCTCCTTCGCCGACCTCGATCACTTGGTA
>JANOOQ010000185.1:0-1909 GCA_031421515.1 Leifsonia sp. | reverse complement strand
GACTAGCATGCCTCATTCACTTAGTACGAAGGGAGTCACCTTGACCGTGTTGGATCCGGATGATAAAAGCAAGTTTATGGCGTGGGACAGTATGTTTCATACCTTCTTCATGATCGGAGATCTTGACCAATTTCTGAGTAAAACGAAGCATCCAGGGTTACCAGCAACGGCGGATAAATCAGTGTTAGATGAAACGAAAGATGCTGACAAGATTAAGGCATTGAATTTGCATTCAAAAGCTGTGGGATTTATGACCTATGCATTCTCCCATGTGGATGTGTGTGGACTGGTGAACAAGTCAAAATCCAGTGAATGGCCTCGAGGGCAAGCGCATTAGATATATCGCGCATACCAGGCCAAATTCTTCCCAGATGACTACTACGTGGCCGGAGCGGCATTGCAGCAGAAGTTGGCCGACATTCCAAAAATGGCCGAGTTCGGTGATCCAAATAAGATCTTCGCAAAGATTGCTCAGTGCGTGGCCGAGGCGCCAACTGTTGTGATTTCTGAGGAAAGATTGACGGAGATAATTATTTCAAAGATGCCCATGAATTACATGAGTACAGTGCAAGCGATAACAGACGCAAAAGGCGCAGGTCTGACTCGCGAGGAATTGGAAATTGCATTGGATAAACGCTACCGCCTGATTCAGTTGTCAAGATCTATTGGGAGCAAAAGTGGCAAGAAGAAATCAAGCAAAGATGATAGCGATGACGAAGATACTGAAGTTGCATTAAATGCAATTGCGGGCAAGTGCTTCAAATGTGGCGTGAAAGGTCACAGAGCGGCAGAATGTCCAAAGAAGAAAGATAGCGGAGGTAACAAAAGCAGTGGTAAAAGCGGAACTAGTGGACAGCGAAAGTTCCAAGGAAACTGTAACAACTGTGGCAAGAAAGGCCACAAAGCTGATGACTGCTGGGATCTCGAAAAGAATCGAAGTAAACGACCGTCTAACTACAGAAGTGGAGGCGGGAATCAAAGCGGAAATGGAAACTCTACAGCGGCAGCAACATTGGAAGTGATCATGTATGCATCGACGCGAGTTCCGAGTGAACTGAATGGATCTAGTGATTTAATAATGTGTGATACTGCGGCCAGTGCTCATGTCATGAATTCGACGCGAGGAGCTAGAAACCTGATCAAAAAGGAAAAGAATTCATTGCTGGCTAACAACACTTTTATGAAAACAAGCCAAGTCGGGTACTATGCTTTGAATTTTTATGACCAGAAAGGAAACCAAACTGTATGCGGGCTGCTCAAGGAAGCGACTGTGTCACCTGGCGGTATAAATTTGTTTGCAGCTGGAACGACGAGTGCAACAGAACTCCGTCAAATAGTTCGAGTGCGCCCGCCTTGGAGAAGCCATTGCTGTTTCTTTATTGGTAGTTTTTGGTTCGTCTTTTCTTTCTCTTGCAAGGTCTACGTACGTATGCAAAATCCCGGACCATCTTTCGAATGGACGTTTTCAACTTGATGCCCACGGCTTCGGGTACAACATCGGGCAAGCAATCCCAAGATATTGCAAGGTGCAACTGAACTCCTAACTGAAAATGTTGTCGTTCAAGTGCAATTCACCAAACGAATCAACGCACTTCAAAAGGAAGACGTTCTTCTTCCCGCTTTGGTCGCTCTTTTCTTCCGTTTTGGACGCTCATTTCTTCTGCAACAACATGTGCATTGGATCAATTCTTTCTTACACTTTGTGATTTCAGGAAAAACAGGGATTTGCTTGTTTCTCCGAAGAGCCAAGCGTTCGCTAGCTACGTAGTTGTTGGTTGTTCCTCTTCTAGCTAGCATGACATCCGTATAAGTTTGTTTTTTCCCATGATCACTTGAACTTACAGTTACGTAGTGAGTTGGAATCAGAAGAAAAATAAAACAAAACTACTTCGTTGCCGATTAACAATAT
>JANOOQ010000184.1:0-1687 GCA_031421515.1 Leifsonia sp. | reverse complement strand
GGCATCCCGAGCCGGCGAGATTCCACGACGATGAGGATGCAGCCCGCGACCGCGACGACGAGCAGATCGACCGTGAGCGACGACACGGCCGGACCGCTACCCACCCAATCTCCAATGAAGTCGCGCATTTGCACGATCGCGAATGCGTTGAAGGTCCACGTGCCGACGAGACCGACGATCGCGAGAATCAGCCACGTGATGGCGAGCGGTGTCCAGTTCTTGGTCATGCGCGCGTGCTCACATTCGAGAACTTGCGGATTGCAAGCGGGACGAATACCACGAGCATCACGGCCATTCCGATGAGAACCGTGATGATCGGATACTGCTGCGGCCACACCGTCGGCTCCGGGGCTTGAGGCGGAACATTTCCGAAGAGTTCGCGCGTCGCTTGAACGAGAGCCGAGACGGGGTTCCATTCGGCAAAGATTCGCAGCGGCGTCGGTAGCGAGTCGCTCGGCACGAATGCGTTCGAGAGGAACGTGAGCGGGAAGAGGATCAAGAACGACACGTTATTGATGACTTCGGGACTGCGAACGCTCATGCCAATGAACGCCATGACCCACGACAATGCGTACGCGAAACCTAATAGCAGGCCGACCGCAGCGATCGCTTCGAGCGGACTCGAGTTGATGCGCCACCCCACGATGAGACCTGTGACCATCATGACGACCATCGAGATCGAGTTGATGAGAAGGTCGCCGTTCGTGCGGCCGATGAGAACTGCCGATGGGCTCATGGGGAGCGTGCGGAACCTGTCGATGATTCCGTCGCGCAGATCCTGGGCCATCGCTGAGCCTGAATACGTCGAGCCGAACACGACCGTCTGAGCAAAGATCCCGGCCATGATGAACTCGCTGTACGTGCTGCCGGGAATGTTGATGACGCCCGAGTAGACGTACGTGAAAAGCAGCACGAACATGATGGGCTGCAGCGTCGTGAACACGAGAATGTCGGGCACACGCTTGATCTTGATGAGGTTGCGCCTCGTCGTGATCCACCCATCGGTGAGCCAATTGCCGATCGGCGATCGCGACACAGGTTGTTCTGTCGTGGTCATTTGGATGCCTTCTTCTTTGTCGCCTTAGCCGAGGGTTCGTCGGCAGATTGCTCTTCAGTGGCCGCGTGACCCGTGAGTTTCAAGAACACATCATCTAACGTCGGTCGTCGCATGCCCGCATCGAACAAGTGGATGCCACGGCTCTCGAATTCCGCGAGGATCTGCTGCAACGCGGCGGGAGCGTGCTCCGCCTTGACGGTGAGACCTCGGCCATCGGCCGACACGGTCGGCTCCCCCGTGCCGAAACGGGTCAGGATCTCGCGGGCGGCCGCCGTGTCATCCGCTGAGACAAGGCTCAACTCGTCTCGTTGACCGCCGATCGATGCCTTGAGCTCGTCTGACGTGCCCTTCGCGATGACTTTGCCGTCGTCGATGACCGAGATGCTGTCGGCGAGTTGGTCGGCTTCTTCGAGGTATTGCGTCGTGAGCAGCACTGTCGTGCCTTGGCCGACGAGGGTCGTGATGATGTCCCACATGCCGAGTCGGCTGCGCGGGTCGAGATCACGCTCGTTGACCCGAGCGACAGTGTGACAACGGTCGAAGTATTGCGCCGCTTCGGTGATTCCGAGCTGACGACGGCAGCGGAGGGTCGCGAGCTCACGGTCAATGCGTCGGATGCACCGGCGGCTT